>JANLRX010000196.1:0-1724 GCA_031362025.1 Chloroflexota bacterium | reverse complement strand
CGGCGCGGGCACGACGACGATCGAGTCGAAGACGAACTTTGTGTCGGCGGCGAAATCAGGGGAGACGGTGACGGCGGTTGCCGAGCCGGTGCACAAGGGGAAGAGCACGCAGGTCTGGCGGACGACGGTGACGCGCGCGGATGGGCGGGTGATCGCGGTGGTGACGCAGACGCAGATGGTGTTGCAGGGCGCGACCGGTGGCACGCACGAGCCGATGCAGTTGCTCCTGAGCCTGTTCCAGAACAAGACGATGCCGGAGCAGAAGGCGTTGCTGGCGATGCTGGAGCGCCAGGGTGCGGCGTTGTACCGCGGTTGGGCGGCGACGGAGACGGATGAAGGGCACAAGGCCGAGCTGCTTGCGGCTGCGGAACGGGAAGAGGAGAATGCGCGGACGCTGGAATAGTGAATAGTGACTGGTGAAGGGTTAGGGCTGGCGTGTTAGTTGCGTGCGGAGCGTTTGGGCCAGGGCGATGAGTCCGGTTGCGGAGGATGCGGTGGCGTAGACGTAGCGGTCGGGGCGGACGATGGCGCAGTGGTGGCGGGCGAGCCAGAGGGCGAGGCGGCCGTCGGGGTCACTGACGGTGGGCCAGTTGCGGGGTTCGGTGGTGTCGCTGATCTGGACGATGCTGGGGGAGAGGCTGGGCCAGGCGGCGAGCGCTTCTGGGGTAAAGATGTCGGGAGCGAGTTCGCCGGCGACGATCGAGAAGCCTTCGCCCAGCAGGTCGTCGAGGCGGACGGGTTTGCCGGTGCGGAGGGCGATGGGCTGGGGGAACATCTCGCCGGCAGGAGCGCCGCCCGTGAAGACGCCGGATTCCAGGGCGGGCATCTGGGCTTTGATCGGGCCGTCGTCATCGTCCCCAATAGTCATGTCACGGTTGGGGACGGCGAGGAACATTTTGTCGCGGTTGGCGGCGACGTTTGGGTCGGTGGTTTGGATGATGCGGCCGGCGGTGACGGCGCGGGTGATGATCGAGCGGACGTGTGGGGCGCGCTCCGTGTAGTACGTGTCGAAGAGGGCGTCGGTGGCGAGACCGGCGCGGACGAGGTCGAGCTTCCAGGTGAGGTTCATTGCGTCGCGGATGCCGGCGCACATCCCCTGGCCGAGGAACGGTGGCATCTGGTGTGCGGCGTCGCCGAGGATGAACAGCCGCCGGTCGCGGTAGCTGCGGGCGATGAGGGCGTGGAACGAGTACACGACCGAGCGGATGATCTCGGTGTCTTCGGGGGTGACCCAGGGTGCGAGCAAGCGCCAGGCCATCTCGTGCGACTCCATGTCGCGGGGATCCTCGTCGGGCAGGAGCATGAACTCCCAGCGCCGGTGCCGGCCGGACGATGGGATGAACGTAACGGGGCGCTCGGGGTCACAGATCTGGAGGCAGACTTCTGGGAGCTTGACGTCTCGTTTGAGCATGGTGTCGATGACAAGCCAGGGCTGGTCGAACTCCAGGTCCTCGAGGTCGATGCCGGCGGTCTTGCGGGCGAGGGAGCGGGCGCCGTCGCAGCCCCAGAGCCAGTCGGCGGTGGCGTTGCGTTCGTCCCCGGTCGCGAGGTCGCGGACGCGAACGGTGACGGAGTCGGGAGATTGCTCGATCTCCAGCACCTCGTGGCCTGGGAACACCTCGACGTTGGGAAAGCGGGTGACGCCGCACTGGAGGGCCTTCTCGAGCTCGGGCTGGTAGAACATGTAGCCGGCGGGCCAGCCGTTGAGGGTGAGGCGCTCGGGG
>JANLRX010000194.1:0-2044 GCA_031362025.1 Chloroflexota bacterium | reverse complement strand
GACGTACTGCTGCAGCGTCTCGAGGTCCACGTGCAGCACGTACTCGCCTTCGTTCCCCGGCTGTATCTGCGCCGTCGACGAGATGATGTGCAGCGCACCCTTCACTCCCCGGAACCCGTTCGCCGCGTCGATCGACGACGCCTGCTGATCCAGTCGCGGCGCAAGCTCCTCCATCGGCAGCTGGCCCAGGATGCCCAGTGCCTCCGCGTACGGGCTCCCGTAGAACGACACGATCTCATTCGCCGAGAAGAAGTCCCGCCCCGTATCGATCGCGCATTCCCCGAGGCCTTGTGGCGGATCGTCGCCGTCATCTCCGGCGTCAGCCGTCGGCTCCTGCGTCTCGATCACCGCGACATCGTCGCCGTCCCCGGAGGCTCCGTCGTCATCGTCGCCGCCACCACCGCCGAACGGAAACCCGGTCGCGAGAAAGAGCAGGAGAAGCCCGCCGAGAAGCAGGGCGCCCTCGACGATAATCAGTTGGGTACGTGTCATGGCGGCCCGTCGAATTATAGGCGACGAAGGCGTTACCCGTCCGCGCTTGCCCCTTTCGCCCGCATGCGCCAGACTACCGACCACAGAAGGAGGCCCGCATGGACCCCAACGGCAAAGTAGCGATCGTCACCGGCGCAGGTTCAGGCATCGGGCGCGCCACCGCGTCCGCCCTCGCCGCAGCAGGCGCCAGCGTCCTCGTCGCCGACGTCAACGAAACCGGCGGCGCAGAGACCGTCGGCATCATCGAAGGCGCGGGCGGCAAGGTCGCGTTCCTGCGCGTAGACGTCCGCGAGCGCGGCGACCTCGACCGCATGATCGCCGCGGCCGAGGACACGTTCGGCGGGCTCGACATCATCCACAACAACGCTGGCATCGGCACCCCCCGTCCTCGCTTCCCAGACGCGAAGCAGGAAGACTGGGAGCGCGTGATCACCATCGACCTCTGGGCCGTCATCGCGGGCACCCAGGCCGCCATCCCGGCCATCAAGCGGCGCGGTGGCGGCGTCATCGTGAACACGGCCTCTATCGCCGGCCTCATGGGGTACCTGCCGGACCCGATCTACGGCGCGGCCAAACACGGCGTCGTCGGATTCACCCGCTCGCTTGAGTACTTAAAGGCGGAGTCGAACATCCGCGTGAACTGCGTTTGCCCCGGCGTCGTCGACACCCCGATGGTGCGGTTCGCGGACCGCAACATGACCCCGGAAGAGATCGCCGCCCGCGAAGCCTTCCTCAAGCAGATGCCCCTGATCGCCCCCGAAACGATCGCCGAGACCGTGATGCAGCTAATCACCGACGAATCGCTAAACGGCGTCGCGATGGCCGTCACCTACGGCCGCCCAGCGCGTATCGTAGAGGCACCCATCCGCTTCGGACGCCAGGACCCGGCCCAGGCCCAATAGCCGCCCAAAGGAGTAGACCTTGACTGTGAGGCCCAGCGCCCCTGTAGCCGCACTACTGGCCATCGCGCTCGCTGTCGGCGTTGCCGCGGCCAATCCCGCCGATCTCGATTTCTCTTTCGGTACATCCGGCAAGGTACAGACCGATCTCGGGGGAGACACGCCGTCTTCCGATTCGGCTGCGGCCGTGCTTATGCAACCCGACGGCAAGATCCTCGTCGCTGGCACCCGGAGCGACGCGCTGGGTGCGAGGAGCTTCGCCCTCGTCCGTCATCTCGAGGACGGCACGCTCGACCCGATTTCGGGAGCAGTGGAATCGCCACATTCTCGCAGCCCGGGATAAGTAACGTCACGGACGCCGCGCTCCAGGACGACGACAAGATAGTCGTCGTTGCAACGGGTACCATCCTTATCGCTCGGTTCAACTCTGACGGCACCATCGACGAAACCTTTAGCGATGACGGCTTCGTTGAGTCCATCGACTTCCACAACCTGGAAGACCCGGACGAGGAGGATCGACTGGAGCCGTACGACGTCGAAATGAGTGGCGACAACATTATCGTGGCCGGACTCGTTGACTATTCGCCGGACTACTTCGCCGCCACCCGGTTTCTCCCAGACGGACGGGTTGACCAGGATTTCGGCGACGATGG
>JANLRX010000271.1:0-4782 GCA_031362025.1 Chloroflexota bacterium | reverse complement strand
GTGAGATCGTGCTCAGCGCTGAGGAACGGGTGCGCGACCTCCTCCGCGCTGCCGAAGAGCAGGCCCGCGACCGTCTCGACGAGGCCCAGCAGACCGCCGCCACTGAGATGCGCGAGGCCGATGTCTACGCACTCCAGACCCTCCGCAAGCTAGAAGACCAGCTCGAAGGGTTCATCGCCACCGTCCGCAATGGTGTGGACGCGCTCGAGGCCCGGTCAGCCGACCGGCCGCGTTCCTAGCGCTCGGCGGTCGCGCGCCGCCGCCACTGCCCCTCCGCGATCGCCAGACCGATCACCAGCGCCAGGATCCCGAAGAACCCGCCGACCACCAGCAACCGCCGCAGCGCCACCGACGACGCGTCGTCGATCAACTCCTCCGCTCGCAAGGAGTGTTCTCGTGACTGCGTGAAGTTGCCCGCCGCGAAGGCGTCCTCGGCCGCCTCAAGCTGTTCGCCCGGATCGCTGCCAAGCATCCCGAAGCGCTCCCAGATGCTCCGGTCCCCATCCACCCGCTCCGCTGCGTCGCGATAAGCATCGAGCGCCGCTTGCCCCGAGGCGAGCAACGTCTGAGCTGCCTCGAAATCGAACTGGTTGAGCACGTCCGTTATGTCCGATGACAGTGTCAAGCCGGCACCATTCGCATCGCTCTTAAGGTCATCTTCTAGCTCAACGAGCTCGACGTACGTGTCGAGGTTTACCTCCAGCGTGTCGAGCAGCGAAAGTGCCGTTGTGAACGACCATTCGCGCGCCGCCCGGTCGATTCCCACAAGCCCGTCGTCCGGCAAGCCCTCATCGGAGAGACGCAATCGCACCGCCGCCGAGCGCTCCTTTACCTGCCGCCGGTCCGCCAGGATCGGCTCGTAGGACCGCGGGAAGACCCACGTCAGGAAGTCTGTGTCCAGATTCTCGCCCGTCGCCTCCTCCAGCACGTCCATGAAGCGCCGGCTATCCGCGGCCTCTCCGCTCCCCGCGATGTTCCGGTTTACCGCTCGCAGCGTCTCCATCCCGTACTCGCCGCGCAGGTCCTGCAGAAACCGCAGCGAGTAGTCGTACCCGGCCGCGATACGCTGCACCGCCTCGTCATCCGCCCCGATCACCGGAGTCAACTCCTCGCGCCAATCGTCCAATTGCAGTGGGTACGTCGATGGCGTGCGCGCCGGCGGCGATCCCGCGAGCACCCCCTCCGGCAACTGCGGGGCCGTCTCTTCCGGCACGAGCTGCGCGAACCCTTCTGCCAGCCACCGCTCCGAGAAGATCGAGGACCATAGATGCGAAAGCTCGTGCAGTACCGTGTAGTCGTCCGCCACCGGCGAGATCACCACATCACACGAAGCGGACGAGCAGCTCGTCACGCCCTCATATCCCAGGATCTCCTGACGCCCGCCCTGCGAGACATTGAGCACCGTCCCTCCCGCGAAGTCGAAGCCCATCACCTGTTCGATCACCGGAAGCGCCGCCGTGATCAGCGCCTGCTGGTGCGACGCCGCAGCTTCTTGTCCCGGGAAGTAACTCAGGGTCACGGCCAGCGTGAGGCCGGCCATGGGTACTTCAAACGCGGTCGAGGCGATCGACGCCGGCTGGCTCACTTCGACGATCGCCGCCAGGTATCCGGACTCGTTCCCGGAGCAGGTGAAGACGTTTCCGTTCGCGGCGCACTCCTGGGCATCGAGGCTAACCACCCACGGACCGCCGGGTGGTGTGTTCACGGTCACCGTCACCGCATCGCCCGCTGCCACCACCGGCAGGAAGACGTAGTTCGGCGTCACCAACACCCCGTCCGTCCGCGAATCCATCACGACGTAAGTCAGCCGAAACGAATACGTGTCGCCGAAGAACAACACCCGCGCGAACGATACCTGGGCCAGGTCCACCAGTTGCGGTTGGTCGATCACTTCGACGTCCAGAAGCGACCCCTCCGCATCGCTGGCGGAGAGCGAGCCAGCGCCGGGAATAATCGGCAGCGAGAGCGCCTCGTAGAACTTGATGGTGCCCGACCCCGTATCCTGCGTCTCCGGATCGTTGTTCACGAGCGTCACGTCCCACGTCACCCGCACCGGTTGGTCTGTTGTCGCCACGTCGTAGACGATGTTGGACGTGATCGCGAGCTCAGGCGATTGCGCTGAGGCGCTGTTCCCCCCACCGCCGAACAGCACGAGGACGTCGGCCAGCAGGGACAGCAAAGCAATGGCAAGAGCTCGTGGCAGAGGGCGCATCGTTAATCAGTTAACGCTTCAGGCGCCGATTTTTCTTCGGTTTCGTCCTCATCTGGCTCAAAAATATCCGCCAGCTCGTTCACAGCGCCCTCCAACCCCTCACGCTGATGCCCCTGCCAGAAGAACATCGCGATCAATCGCCCCCTAATTCCGTGCGCGGAAGCGTTCGCGGTGAGCTCGACGTAGGTGCCGCCGTCCATCTCCCGCAGCTGGAAGACGTGCGAGTCGAGCGTGACCGAATAAAGCCCCTCGCCGGGATCGCGGATCGGGCAGAACGCGATGCGCTCCGGCGCGGACCACTCACACACTTCGAACTGGTAGCTGTCGCCCTCATCGCCCACAGTGGCGCGGAACGTCGTGCCGATGCCATGCGTCTGCGGCGACGTAAACTCGATCTTCCGCCACGACTTGTTCCATTTCCGCGCGTTCGCGATGTCGGAGATCACGGCCCAGACCTCTGCCTGTGGGGCTCGAATGTGCCGCGAAACGGTGACGTGGGCCATGCGCCTTAGTGTAAGCGATGCGCTCCTACACGACGATGCTGACGAGCTTGCCCGCGACGTAGATCACCTTCTTCGGTTCCGCCCCCGCGAGCTGCCGCTGGACGTGCTCGCTCGCCAGGGCGAGGCGTTTCGCCTCGTCCTCCGCGATGCCAGCGGGCACCTGGATGCGGTCGCGCAGCTTGCCGTTGACCTGAACCACCAGCGTGATCTCGTCATCGCTCGCCAGTTCGGCGTCCCAGGCCGGCCACTTCTGTAGGTGGACGCTGTACGGCTTACCGGTGCGCTCCCACAGCTCCTCCGCGATGTGCGGGGTGAGTGGCGCCATCAGCAGCAGCATCTTCTCGATCGCCTCGTCCCACGCCGCGCGGTCCACGCTCCCGGTCTCGCGAGCCTTCGTCAGGCCGTTCACCATCTCCATCAGCGCCGCGATCGCCACGTTCCAGCGCAGCCCATCGATGTCCGCCGTCACCCGGCGCACGGTCTGGTGGGTCAACCGACGCAGCTCGCGAGTGGCCCCGGGATCCTCCGACCCGAAAGTCGGTGGGCTGATCGCCAGGTTCCAGGAGCGCGCCAGCCACCGCTCGATGCCGCTGATCCCCTCCAGCCGGAACGGCCCGCCTTCTTCCCAGGGACCGATGAACATGAGGAAGCAGCGGAAGGCATCGGCGCCGTACTTCTGCACCTGTTCGTCCGGCGCGATCACGTTTCCGCGAGACTTAGACATCCGCTGCCCGTCGGGCCCCAGGATCTGGCCCTGGTTGAACAGCCGCAGAAACGGCTCCTCGCCCTTCACCACACCCAGATCGCGTAGCACCTTCCAGAAGAAGCGCGCGTAGAGGAGGTGCATCACGGCGTGCTCCGCACCGCCCGTGTACATGTCGACCGGCAGCCACTTCTCCGCCAGTTGCGGGGTCACCGGCGCCTTGTCCTCGTCCGGGCTCAGGTAGCGCACGAAGTACCAGTTCGAGTCCATAAACGTGTCCATCGTGTCGGTCTCGCGCCGGGCGTCCGTCCCGCACTTCGGGCACTTCACGTTGACGAACCCGGCGTGCTTGGCCAGCGGCGACTCACCCGTCGGGCTGAACTCGGCATCGTCGGGCAGCACTACCGGCAGATCGCCCTCCGGCACCGCCACGATGCCGTCCGTCGAGCAGTAGATCATGGGGATTGGCGTGCCCCAGTAGCGCTGGCGGGAGATCAACCAGTCGCGCAGACGGTAGGTGATGGTGCGCTTGCCCCAGGCCTGCTCTTCCGCGTACTCCGCGATCTTTCGTTTGCCTTCATCGTTAGGCATGCCGTCGAATTTGCCGGAGTTCACCATCGACCCTGGCTCCAGGTACGCTTCTTCGAGCGGCGAGCCGTCCCAATCCGCCGGGGCGATTACGACCGGGCAGGGCAGCCCGAACTTCTTCGCGAACTCGAAATCGCGCGCGTCGTGCGCTGGCACGCCCATGACGGCACCGGTGCCGTACCAGACCAACGCGTAATCGGCGATCCAGATCGGCACCTGCTCGCCGTTGAACTTGTTCGTGCAGTAGGCGCCCGTGAAGACGCCGGTCTTCTCACGGTCCGCGGCCAGGCGCTCGATCTCGGTCTGCTTGCGGGCCTGCTCTTGGTACGCCTCCACCTCTGCCTGGCAGTCAGGCGTAGTGATCTGCGCTACCAGCGCGTGCTCCGGCGACAGCACCATGAAAGTGACCCCGTAGATCGTGTCCGGACGAGTAGTAAACACGCGGATCGCCTTCTCTTCCACGCCCGGCACGTCCAGACCGAAGTCGACTTCCACTCCTTCCGAGCGCCCGATCCAGTTCCGCTGCATGTTCATGATCGGGTCCGGCCAGTCGATGTGGCTGAAGTCCAGAAGCTCTTCGGCGTACTCGCGGATCTTGAAGAACCACTGCTCCAGGTCGCGCTGGATCACCGCCGTCCCGCAACGTTCGCAGACGCCATTCACGACCTGCTCGTTCGCCAGCACTGTCTGGTCCGCCGGACACCAGTTCGTCGGCGCCTTCTTCCGGTACACCAGCCCACGCTCGAACATCTTCACGAAGAACCACTGGTTCCAGC
>JANLRX010000160.1:0-7381 GCA_031362025.1 Chloroflexota bacterium | reverse complement strand
GTAGCGCGGGCAGTTCGGGAAGATGCGCTCCGCCTTCACGCGGATGATCAGCAGCGCGCCGGGGAAGCGCGCCATAAGGGGATCCTCCGAATCGAGCGACGCCGTCCCCTGCACGCGCATCCGGTTCGGCTGTTCGAAGTCGATGAACAGCATCCCAACCTTCGGGTTGGCCAGCATGTTGCCCATGCTCTTGAACATCCCGTTGCCGTCGTAGCAGGGGAACGCCAGCTCGTTGTGATCGGTCACGCGCACAAACCCGGGCAGGCCGCCCTTGTACGAGACGTCCGGCCAGCCGTCCGCATCCGCCGTCGCGAGGAAGAACATCGCCGAGCGCTCGATAAAGTCGACGTCGCTCGGGATAAACCGGTCGTGCAACGTCACCTGCTCCAGGCGGTCGGCGATCCGCCGGCTATCGAACTGGTCCTGCAGCTTGCGGTTCCCGTCGTGATAGATCGAGCCGTTGTCCATCGGGGTTACGGTCGCGCTTCGAGAATCAGGTTGAACGGCGTTTCTGTCGCGCGACGGAAGCGGGTGAAGCCGGCCTCGCGGAACACTTCCCGCAGCCTGCCTTCTCCGGCCTGGGCACCGAGCGCCGGTTCGCCGCCCTGGTTCACCGCGTTCGGGGTGCAGAGGAACGTCGATGCGCTGTAGAAGAGCGCACCCAACGGGTTGATGTTTCCCTCGACGGTATCCTGCGCCATCGGCTCGACAAGGAGCACCGTTCCGTCAGGCTTCAGGGCGTGGCGGGCGTGCTTCGCAGCCCCGATCGGGTCGCCCATGTCGTGCAGGCAGTCGAAGAAGCAGATGAGGTCGAACTCGCCTTCTTTGAACTCGGTCGCGCTCGCCTTCTCGAACTTCGTGTTGTCCTTCGCACCGGCCTCCTTGGCCCGATCCTTCGCCGTCTTGATCGAGCCGTCATGGTAGTCGAACCCGATGAACTGCGAGTTCGGAAACGCTTTCGCCATGATGATCGTGGAAGCGCCGTGACCGCAGCCAACGTCCGCCACCTTCGCGCCGGCCTCGAGCTTCGCCTGCACGCCTTCCAGCGCCGGGATCCAGGCGGGGAGCAGCGCGGCCTGGTAGCCCGGCCGGAAGAAGCGCTCGGTGCCCAGGAAGAGGCGCGGGTCGTGCTCGTGCCAGCCCATGCCGGTGCCCTTCTTGAACCCCTCCATCAGCTTCTCATCGGAACGCCATACTGCTGCCAGCACATCCAGCCCGCCGGCGAGGAAGACCGGGCTGTCCTCGTTCGCCAGCGCCATCGCGTGCTCCGCCGATAGCTCGTACGTGGCGTTCTTCGCGTCGTAGTCCAGGTACCCGGAGGCCGCCTGCGAGTTCAGCCACTCCTGCACGAGCCGCTGGTTGGTGCCCGTCTGCTCGGCCAGCTTCGCGGCGGTTGTCGGACCGGTGCCGTTCAGCGCTCGGTAGAACCCCATCTTCTCGCCAAACAGGACGCTGGCCAGACTGATGGCCGCGCTCATATCGCCGACCATCTTCATCACGAAATCGTTCAGCTTCTGTTCGTTCATTGTCGCTTGCATGTCGTGCTCTCTCCTTCTCTCTATCCGCCGTGTGGGGCGCTACGGGGGGTGTTTGCGCGCCGATGCTACTGCCATGTAACGGCCTCGTCAATACGCATTGGTCGACATTCACACAAGCTAGCCAGAATCTTGCCGCGACGAGCCCGAGAAACGGCGGCATTTGCGTGGCTGTCGGAATCTGACGTAAGCGCCCTGATTGTCTATAATCCCCCACCTATGACAAGCAGAGCGGCGCCAGATACGGACTCACCCGGTCGCGCCCCCTTCGTCGGCCGTGATGCCCAGGTCCAGGCACTGCGCGACAGCCTGACCCACGCATCTGCCGGGCACGGCACTGCCGTCGCCCTCGCCGGAGAGGCGGGCATCGGCAAAAGCCGCCTCCTCGCCGAGTTCGCAACGATCGCCGCCGAGCAAGGGGCGCTCACTCTCACCGGCCGTTGTACGCAGGAGTGGTCCGCCTCCTACGGCCCGTTCGTCGAAGCGATCGCCGCGTACGTCCAGCAGACGGACAGCGATGCGCTCCGGGCAGACCTGGGTGACGGCGCAGCGCCGATCGCCCGTCTCGTCCCCGCCATTCGCGAACGGCTTCCCGACACGTCGGAGCCGGAGTCGCTTGAGCCCGGCGAAGAGGGTCTCCGCCTCCTCGATGCCGTGAGCCAGTTCCTGGTCTCCGTCTCGAAGCGCTCCCCCATCCTCCTCGTGCTCGACGACCTGCACTGGGCGGACGAAGGCACCCGGTCGATGCTGCGCCACCTGGCCCGCGCCACCCGTGAAGCACCGGTGCTCATCATCTGCGCTTATCGGGACACCGATGTCACCGAACACGACCCCGTCGCGCGCGTCCTCCGGGCCTTGCGCCACGAGACAAACCTCGTGCATATGACCATCGAGGGACTCAACGAAAGCGCCGTGGACGAGCTGCTCCGCCAGGTCGTCGGAGGCGAACTCGATCACACTCTGGTGGACACGATTTGCAGCGATACGGCGGGCAACCCGTTCTTCGTATCCGAGGTCGCTTCTCACCTCGCGAAGTCCGGCCTTCCGCTGAAGGACAAGACCGGCCACGTGGCGATCGCCGACCTCGGCATCCCAGCGACCGTCCGCGAGGCGGTGCAGGTACGACTCGAAAAGCTCTCGAACGACGCGCGGACGCTGCTTGGCGTCGCGTCTGCGTTCGGTGGCCCCTTCCGGCTCGCCATCGCCGCCCCCGTCGCGGGACTCGCGGAGCCGGCCGCCCTCGACGCTATCGACGAAGCCCTCGCCGCGCAGATGGTCCGCCCCGCGCAGATGTCAGATGAGTACGAGTTCTCCCATGCGCTCGTCCGCTACGCCATCTACGACGCGATGAACCCTTCGCGCCGCGCCCGTCTGCACCGCAAAGTGGCCGAGGAGATCGAACTCGCGTACGGCGACCTCGCCTCGGAGCACGCATCGATGCTCGTCTACCAGTTCCAGCAGAGTTCATCCCTTCCCGGCGCCGAACGCGGCGCCGCTCACGCCCTCTTCGGCGCGGACAAAGCGAAGTATGTCTACGCCTGGCACGACACCGTCCGCTTCCTCCGCGCCGCCCTCGCCCTCATGCCCACAAACGACCCGCTGCGCACCGGTACGATGGCCAGCCTTGGACGCGCGCTCGTCTTCACCTCCCGGCCCGGCGACGCCGAGGAGGTCGTGATCCAGGCCGCCGACATGATCGCGGTTGAGTCCGGCCGCGATGCCGCTGCCGACTATCTCGCAGACGTGGTGATTGAACTGGCCTCGGTCGGGTCTCTCCACGGGCCGGGCCGCATCGCAGCGAAAGGGTTGGACTTCATTCGCGACGCCCGCAGCTATACTTGGTGCCGCCTCCAGATGACGGTGCTCAACAAGCGGGATGGTGAGGACCCGGGATTCCCCGGCATCGAACTGGAAACACGCGAACGCCTCGAACTCAGCGACGCCATCCGCCAGCTCCCGTATGGCCAGCACCGCGGGCTATCTCACCTCGTCCTGTTCCAGACGCGAGCCGACATGGTGGCCTACATCGAGGAGAACGGCACCACGGGCCCGGCACTGCGAGCCGGGAACTTCCGCCAGAGCCTACCTACGTTCGAGCTCGGCGCAGCACAGGTGGAGCGCCATGGTCGCCTTGGAATCGCCGCCACCATCTACGCCCTGTCGTCCCGCCTCCGCACCGCGCTCGGGGACTTCGCCGAGGCTACCTATCTGTTCGAGAAGGCACAGGCATTGTCCCGACGACTGCCGCTGCACTCCAACCCGATGGGAAACCTTGTCGAAGCCCGGATGCACCGCACCTTCGCGCGCGGCGATGGCTGGGAGCGCCTCGCCCCCACAGCGGACCTGTTCCTCCGCGCCGTGCCAGCTCGCGGACGAGCGGGCGCCCGCGCCGGTGCCGCTCACATCTTCGCCGAACTGGGAAGGCCCGAAGATGCCCTCGATTTGATCGCGCAGAACATCCCCGCGATCGAACGAGGGCCGGCGTCGTCCGACTTCTACCCCCTCGTCGCGCTGGCCACGACCGAGGCGCTCTGGATCCTCGAACGCCGGGAATACATCGAGACGATCGAGGCCAACGTCGTCAAGAAGATCGTCGAGCCTGACTTTCGGTACCCGATGCGGGACGCCCGCCGCTCGATGGCGCACATCTGCGCGCTCCAGGGCCGCCACGATGAGGCCAGGGACTGGTTCGCCAAAGCACGCATCGCGCTCGATGAGGACGGCCAGCGCCCCCTGCGCGCGCTCGTGGACTTCGACGAAGCGCTCATGTGGATCCGCCGGGGCCGCCGGGGCGACCGTGAGCGCGCCACCCCGCTCCTGCGAGCGGCCCTGGTCCAGTTCCAGGCTATCGGCATGACCGGGTGGGAGAAGCGAGCCCAGCAGCTTGCAGCCTCAACCCGCCCCGCCTTCCCGGACAGACTCACCGGCCGCGAAGTCGAGGTGCTCCGGCTCGTCGCCGCCGGACGCACTAACCGCGAGATCTCCGAGGACCTTGTGCTCAGCCTGCGGACCGTCGCCCGTCACATCACCAACATCTACGCCAAGATCGGCGTCGCCAACAAGGCCGAAGCCACCGCCTACGCCATCCGCCACGGCCTCACCAAAGACTGAGCGCTAATCTACGCCCTTTGTTCGATGTCTCCGCGTTAGTAGTACCCGACACTGCAACCGTGGATCGCCGGACGCCTGGCCATTTCCCTGGGCCGGGCGCCTGGCGGCCCCACGAACACTCGACGAAAGCCGAAAAGGGAGGCACCACCATGCTCAAGCCATTCCTCACCGTGGCGCTTATGCTCGCAGTCTTCATCGCGGGCTGCGGGGACGATGACGACGGCGGCGACAACACACCCGCTCCTTCGACCGAGGGAACATCCACCGCGGCCGCATCACCAGCCACTGAGGTCATCGCGAGCGAGACCTTCGAACCGGCCGTCGCCATGACGGTTGCTGGCGACTGGGATGTCGTCCTCGATACCGCAACCGAGCTTATCGTCGACCACCCACGCGAAGTCCAGACTCCTGGCGGAGTAATCGCATTCGCCCTTCCCGAGAAGGTGTACAACCCCGAGAACACGCTCGAACAGCAGGACATACCCGCTGATCTGGTCGATTGGTTCAACAGCCACAGGCTACTCATTGTCCGCGCCGAAGAAGCCGCAACCCTGGGCGGATTGACCGGAACGAGACTGGAGGTGGTCGCAAACAACGTCGATGACTTCCCTCTCTTCGAGGTGTCCGACGGCGCTTTTGAAATTCGGTTCAACGAGCACTTCTACGCTTACGTGCTTGATTCTGACGGTCAGCAAATGCTGGTCTTCGTCAGCGTTGAAAACCCTGCCCAGCTCAGCACCTTCATGACCGCCGCCCAGCCCGCCCTCGACAGCGTCGAGTTCACGCCGTAGGTACACAGCGTAGGAATCCTCCAACGCGGAACGGCCGTCCTTGACGAAAGGCAGCCGTTCCGCCCCTTCACGCGCTTGTCACGTTACGGTAGAATCCCTCTACCTAGCGCTCAAAGCGTTCAGACTTCACTAGAGAGGACTCTCCCTATGAAGGACTACGGCCCAGACAAGATCCGTAACGTTGCGCTCGCCGGCCACGGCGGCACCGGCAAGACGTCGCTTGCCGAGGCGCTGCTCTTTGCGGCCGGCGCCACCACTCGCCAGGGCAAGGTGGAGGACCCCTCCACCGTCAGCGACTGGGACCCCGACGAGCACAAGCGCGGCTTCAGCCTCAACGTCTCCGTTGTGCCGCTGGAGTGGAAAGACCACAAGATCAACTTCGTGGACTCGCCCGGCTACATGGACTTCATGGGCGAAGTGAAGTGCGCCATGCGGGCCGTCGAGACCGCGCTCATCGTCGTCGATGCAGTCAGCGGCGTGCAGGTCGGCACCGAGTTTGCCTGGCGGTTCGCCGACGAACTCGATCTGCCCCGCGCGATCATCATCAACCGCATGGACCGCGAGAACGCTGACTTCGACCGCACTCTGCAGCAGATCCAGGCCTCGTTCGGGCAGAAGTGCATCCCCGTCCACCTGCCGATCGGCTCGCAGGCCAGCTTCAAGGGCGTGGTTGACGTCCTCACGCAGAAGGCCTACGCCGGCGAGAAGGGCGCGGAAGAAGCGATCTCGACTGAACTCCAGGGGCCGGCGGACCAGTGGCGCGAAAAGCTCATCGAAGCCGCAGCCGAGACCGACGACACCCTGATCGAGAAGTACCTCGGCGGCGAAAACCTCTCCGCCGAAGAGCTGGCAAATGGCGTCCGCAAGGGCATCGCGGCCGGCAGCATCGTCCCCGTGTTCACAAGCGCAGGCACCCGCATGATCGGCGCGCACTGCCTCCTCGACGCGATCGTCAGCATGTTCCCGGCGCCGTCCGACCGCACCATAAGCGTGAACGGCACCGAGATCACGGCCGACCCCTCGAAGCCGCTGACCGCGCTCGTCTTCAAGACAGCGGCGGATCCCTACGTCGGGCGGCTTACGTACTTCAAGGTGCTTTCCGGCACGCTCAAGGCAGACTCGCACGTCCAGAACCTCACACAGAACAAGGACGAGCGCATCGGCTCCCCGTACCGCATCACCGGCAAGAACCAGGAGCCCGTACAGCAGGTCGTCGCTGGAGACATCGGCGCTGTCGCCAAGCTTGCGGAGACCCACACCGGCGACACGCTCGGCGACAAGAGCGGCGCCACGGCCCTACCGAAGATCTCGTTCCCGAACCCGTCGTTCAGCGCCGCCGTCTCGCCCAAGACAAAGGCTGACCTGGACAAGATGGGCAACGCCCTCCAGCGCATCGTTGAGGAAGACCCGAGCCTCCGCCTCGAGCGCAACCCGGCCACGGGCGAGATGATCCTCTCCGGCCTCGGCGACTCCCACGTCGAAGTGAACCTGGAGCGCATCAAGCGCAAGTTCGGCGTCGACCTCGAAGCGCACACACCCCGCGTGCCGTACCGCGAGACCGTCAAGGGCGCGGGTTCAGCCGAGTACACGCACAAGAAGCAGACGGGTGGTCACGGCCAGTTCGCCCGCGTCGCCCTGAAGGTGGAGCCGCTGCCGCGCGGCGGGGGCATCCAGTTCGAGAACAAGACCGTCGGCGGCGTCGTCCCGAAGCAGTACGTCGGCTCCATCGAGAAGGGTGTGATGGAGGGCAGCCACGAAGGCAGCCTCGCGCACTTCCCGATGGTGGACACAAAGGTCGTGCTCTACGACGGCAAGGAACACCCCGTCGACTCTTCCGACATCGCCTTCAAGATCGCCGCCTCGCAGGCCCTGAAGCAGGCGACGGAGAGCGCGCAGCCGATCCTCCTCGAACCGATTATGGACATGCACATCACCGTGCCCGAC
>JANLRX010000144.1:0-2256 GCA_031362025.1 Chloroflexota bacterium | reverse complement strand
GCCGCCGGCCACGGTGAGGGAGAGCCATCCGCATGACTACACGCTCCGTGATTGCAGCAGAGTCCGAACTATACAGAAGCAGGAGCAACCGGGATACAAATGGCGCGAAATCCGAAGCACCAAGACGCGCCCGTCTCGCTCCACCCGCTGACCTTTGAGAAAGCGACAGAGTTATGCAGCGGGGAACACTTGCGTAGCAGTGACCAGGGGGCTTACGGAGACCAAGCGCCGTTTCCTCCTAAGAGATCGCGCCCAAAATCGCTATCCTGAAACCAGCCCCCTTAACAACCCCAAACCCGCACCAACCCACTCGTCTGATTGACCGCCCCATCCAAGGCCTGGATCGTCGCTCAATCAGCCAAACCAGCCCGAAAAGCCCCCGGCCCACATCTAGCCATCCACCGAAAACGAAAATTACTCTCCCCACAATCAAACCTCAGATACAAACCCAAACTGACAATCAGCCGCCAGATACAAAACCACCCCCAATACGCATTGATTGACCGTCCGAAACCCATCGATTGACCGCCGCCTCACTACTGGCTACTTGCTCCTTGCTACTTGCTACTCCCCCTTAACACCTTCTCGGTTGAAAGCACCGGTACGGGCGCATAGCATAGGAACTGGCGGCATCACGTCGCCCCACAGCCGCTGAGAGCGGCGCGTAGCGTCCGGCAGAAGGAGTAGCGTTTGCGAGTTGTCCTGGGAGCAGACCACAGGGGTTATGAACTTAAGGACTTCCTCGCCGGTTACCTGCGCAAGCACGGCCACGAAGTGCTGGACGTCGGCACCAACGGCCCCGAATCAGTCGATTACCCCGATGTGACCCTCGCCGCCGTCCGCCACGTGGCCGACGGCAGCGCCGACCGCGGCATCGTCGTCTGCGGGAGCGGCGTCGGCGCTTGCATCGCCGCGAACAAGGTCCCGGGCATCCGCGCGGCGATGACCCACGACACGTACTCCGCCCATCAGGGCGTGGAGCACGATGACATGAACGTCATCTGCATAGGCTCCCGCATCATCGGCCAGGACCTCGCCACCGAGATCGTCGAGGCGTTCCTCGGCGCGCGGTTCAACGCCGGCGAAGAGCGCTACGTCCGCCGCCTGAACAAGCTGAAAGCGATCGAAGATGGGAGCGCGTCCGGGATGCCGGGCCAGGAGGAGCGAGTATGAGCAACCCACTGATCGAACTGACCAAGCACGGCCAGAGCATCTGGTACGACAACCTGAACCGCGAACTGATCCGCACCGCCGAACTGCGGCGACTCGTCGACGAGGACGGGGTCACCGGCGGCACCTCCAACCCCTCGATCTTCGAGAAGGCGATCGGCGCCGGCGACGCGTACGACGACCACCTGCGCGAGCTAGTCGCGAAGGACCTCTCGCTCGAGGAGATCTTCGATGCGCTGACGATCGAGGACATCCGCCTCTGCTGCGACGTGTTCGCGCCGATCTACGACCGCACCGCCGCGTTCGACGGCTACTCCTCGCTGGAGGTGTCGCCCGAGATCGCCTACAACACGAAGGCGACGACGGCCGACGCGATGCGACTCTTCGCCGCGCTGGAGCGCCCGAACGCGATGATCAAGATCCCGGGCACCCCGGACGGCCTGCAGCCGATCGAGGACTGCCTTGCGGACGGCGTGAACATCAACATCACCCTGCTATTCGGGGTCGATAACTACGAGCAGGTGGCGCTCCGTTACCTCCGCGCGCTGGAACGACGCGTTGAGGCCGGGCTCCCGATCGACCGGATCGCTTCCGTCGCCAGCTTCTTCGTGAGCCGCGTGGACTCGGCGGTCGACGCGGAGCTTGAGGCCCGAATCGCCACTGCCGCCGGCGAGATCGAGCACGACCGCTTGCGCGCGCTGATGGGCAAGGCAGGCGTCGCGAACGCGAAGGTGGCCTACGCGAAGTTCAAGGAGCTGTTCTCGGGCCCGCGGTGGGAAGCTCTCGCGGCGAAGGGTGCGCGAGTGCAGCGGCCGCTCTGGGCGAGCACCGGCACCAAGAACCCCGCCTACAGCGACGTGCTGTACATCGAGGAGCTGATCGGGCCGGACACCATCAACACGATGCCCCAAGCCACCCTCGAAGCTTTCCGCGACCACGGCGTTGTCCGCGACACGCTGGAGGAGAACGTGGACGTCGCTTTCGCCCAGCTCGCCGAGCTGGAGGCGATCGGCATCGACTTCAAGGCGATCACGGACAAGCTGCAGGTGGACGGCGTGAAGCTGTTCTCCGAAGCCTTCGCGAAAG
>JANLRX010000124.1:0-2890 GCA_031362025.1 Chloroflexota bacterium | reverse complement strand
TGGGCCCTCCCCAGATCCTGGCGGACGGAGGTAGGGCCCGCGAGCGAGTGTTGTGCTCGCCAGGATGACAATGGGAGGCGGAGCTAGAAGCTCCGTGGCTACGAGGGGTCGTTGGAGGCGGTGTGCAAGGTCGGTTGGCCGGTGTCCGCGCCGGGTGTTTGGCCCCGCCCCAGATCCTGGCGGTCGGAGGCAGGGCCCGCGAGCGAGTGTTGTGCTCGCCAGGATGACAATGGGAGGCGGAGCTAGAAGCTCCGCGGCTACGAGGGTTTCGCTGACCTACGAGAGCTGCCGGGTGCGCCAGTAGGTGCTGTGGGTAGCGAGGGCGCGGACGGCGCGTTCGACGCTGGGGAAGAGGGCGACCTGGCCGGCGACGAGGCGGTCTCGGGCGTCGGAGACGAGGCGCCAGCGATCTTCGTCGGCGTAGTCGCTGGGTCCGAGGGCGACGGCGTAGGGTTTCTGCGTTTGCTGCGCGGTCTTGATGAAACGATCGGCGATGCGGGGGAGGATTGCGCCGGGATCGGGGCGGCCGAAGGCCCAGGCTTCGTTCATGTTGGCGAGCAGGAGGTCGATCTCCGGGCTGTCGTCGAACCACTCGAGGACCTGGCCGCCGCCGAGGCCGCTGCCGGCGAGGATCGACTGGTCGACGGGGTTAGTGACCCAGCCGGCAAGATCGGGCGCGCGTTCGGCGACTTTGGCGTCGACGTCCTCCGGTAGTGGGGGGACGGAGAGGCCGAGCTCTTCGCAGAGGTCAGCGGTGAGGACGGAGCGACCACCGCCTGCGCCAACCATGCCGAGACGAGTGCCGCTGCCCGGCTTCATGTAGGTGAAGGCGATCAGCATGTCGATGAGGTCCTCGACCGTGGAGACGGCGAGGGCCCCGGCCTGGCGGAGCGCGGCGTCGAAGACCTGTGAGGCGCCGGCGAGAGCGGCGGTGTGCGAGGCGGCGGCGCGGCCACCGGCGCGGGTGCGCCCGCCCTTGAGGACGACGACGGGCTTGCGGCTCGCGGCGTGCTTGAGGGCGGCGAGGAAGCGACGGCCGTCGTGCACGCCCTCGACGTAGGCGCCGACGACCTTGGTGGCGTCATCGTCGGCGAAGTAGTCGAGGAAGTCGGACTCGTCGAGGTCGACGCCGTTGCCGTAGGAGATGGCTTTCGAGAAGTAGAGGCCGCGGGGGGCGCCGAAGTGGTTGACCTCGAAGAGGAGGTTGCCGCTCTGCGAGAGCATGCCGACTGCACCGGAGGTGTGGTCCATGTCGCGGCGGAAGGAGAGGCCGTGGCCGGGGTGGAGGACGCCCATGCAGTTGGGGCCGATGATCCGGATGCCGGCAGCGCGGGCGGCGTCCATGAGGTTGTGCTCGAGCTCGACGCCTTCGGGGCGGCCGGTCTCGGAGAACCGGCCGGTGAAGAGCTGCATCGCTTTGACGTTGCGGGAGGCGGCGTCGCGGACGAGATCGAGGATGTAGTCGCTGGGTATGCAGGAGATGAGGTAATCGACGTCTTCGGGGATATCGGCGACGGACTTGTAGACGGGCAGGCCGAGGATCTCGCCACCCCTGGGGTTCACCGGGAAGATGCGGCCCTTGTAGCCGAACTCCTGCATCGAGGCTACGTAGTCGTAGCCGGGGGTATCGGGGTTGGCGGAGGCGCCGACGACGGCGACAGAGTGGGGGTGGAGGACGGCGTCCAACTGGGCGAAGGTGTCTGTGGTCATACGAGGGACAGGTTAGTCGATTGAGAGGCTTTCGGTCACGAGCAGGGCCTCGGCGCGGGCCTGACCACCGGCGACGATGTCGTTATCGGAGGTGGCGGGCCACTGGACGATGACGAAAACGCTCAGGTCACCGAGGCGAGTTGCGGCGAAAGCCTGAACCTGGCTCGGGGAGGGGGTGACTTCGAGCAGCGAAGGCTCGCCCTTGATGGTCAGGCACTCGGCTCCCCAAGGAGTAGGCGGCGGGCCGGACGCGCAGGGTTGAACGCCGTCGGGTTCAAGGTTGGCAACGATGGTGACGAACGGCGTTTCTGCGCCGCCGGGAGCGCCGGGGGGAAGCGCGGGCTGGAAGTCGACGACGATGTGGTCGGCGGTGAGGTCGCTCTGCTCGCGAGGTTCCTTGTCGACGCCGGCCGGGAGGTAGTGAGGGACGGGCGGGCGGAGGTTGCCGTTCGACTCCATACGGTTGGCGAAGGCCTCGATAGCGGCGATTTCGGGAGATAGGGGAATGCTGTGATCGTCGCCGCCGCTGCAGGCGAGGGCGGTTAGGGAGAGGAGGAGGGCGGCGAGGAGGAGTAGGGGTCTTGGAGAGTGCATCACTGGGACAGAGTAGCGGAGGAAGGGGCTACGCACGCGCTTTCGCTGACCGTGCCGTGGCCAATCGCGGTGTCTTGCGGCGAGTCACGGGGCGCTTCAGGAACTTCGCCTCGGCAGCGGCGTCAGGGATCGTGCGCAGCCTGCCGCTTTCGGGGACAACCTCAAGGGAAGCACCCGGCCAGCCGTACACGGTGAAACGGTTGTCGCCGACGCGGACTTCGGCAGTGCCGTCTGGCGTTTCCTCGCTCACCACATCGAACGTCGCCGAAACGGGCATCTCGTAGACTTCGCCCCATGGTTCGAGGACGAAGACGACGGGGGAGCCGCTGTCGTTGGTGATGCGGGCGACTATGTGGCGAGAGCGTATCTTAGGCATCTTCATCCTGTTCATCGCGTATTACATCCGCCAACAGTATCTGTTCCTCTTCGTCGCTCAGCACTTCTACGGTCAAACCGAGGCTTTCGAGCTCCTTGACCAATCGTCTGAACGATTCAGGTACTACGTCCTCAGGCTCTGATTCTTCGGTTAGCAATCCAATTATACGCCGCATGAGGTCGGCGCGGCCCCGTGCGCTCGGGTTTCGAG
>JANLRX010000090.1:0-3182 GCA_031362025.1 Chloroflexota bacterium | reverse complement strand
CGCCCTTGGTGCGCATCATCGCTGCGCCCTCGCCGATCCGGCGGAGCGCTTCGCCCAGGTCGCGGCAGCCGCAGACGAAGGGGATCTTGAAGTCCCACTTGTTGATGTGATGCGCCTCGTCGGCTGGCGTCAGTACTTCTGACTCGTCGATGTAGTCCACGCCGAGCGATTCCAGCACCTGCGCTTCGACGAAGTGGCCGATGCGGACCTTCGCCATGACCGGGATGCTGACGGCATTCATGATCCCAACGATCATGTCCGGGTCCGACATGCGGGCGACGCCGCCCGCGATCCGGATGTCCGACGGCACGCGCTCCAGCGCCATAACCGCGCACGCACCCGCTTCCTGGGCGATGACGGCGTGCTCGACGGTGACGACGTCCATGATGACGCCGCCCTTGAGCATCTGGGCGAGTCCGCGCTTTACGGTGTTGGTTCCGGTTTCGATGGCCATGGGGTACCTCCTGGGGATGAAATCAAGTATAGCGAACAATTGCGGCCAATGTTGCCCATACGGCGTATAATCGCTCACACCATGCGGGCGCTGGCCGTTCGATTTCTCCGACGACGCCATCGACGTAGACGACGCGCTCCTCATCGCCCTCTACCTCGCGGACATCCCCCCAACCGCCGCGCCGCCCTGCCCGCCCATCGGCTGATAGAATCTCCCCATGCTCGCCGCCTACATCGCCGCGCCTAACACCGTCGAGGTGAAGGATAGCCCCGTCCCGCAGCCCACGCCCGGAGAGGTGCTGGTCCGGGTGCGCTCGTGCGGCATCTGCGGGTCGGATCTGCATTTCTACGAAGGCGCGTTTCCGGCGATGGCCAACGTTTCGCCGGGGCATGAGTTCGCGGGCGAGATCGAGGCGCTGGGGGAAGGCGTTGCCGGGTGGAGCGAGGGGGACCGGGTGGCGGTCGAGCCGATCACGTCGTGCCAGACGTGCGAGTACTGCCGGTCCGGCCGCTACCACCTCTGCCCGAGGCATATTCTCATCGGTACCATGCGGTCGGGCGCGCTCGCGCAGTACATCGCAGTTCCGGCGTACACGCTGTACCGCCTGCCCGAGGGGATGGACTTCGAGACGGGGGCACTGGCGGAGCCGCTGGCGGTGGCTGTGCATGGTCTGCACATCGTGGGCCTGAAGGCGGGCGAGAAGGTGCTCGTCCTCGGCAGCGGGACGATCGGACTGATGACGGTGCTGGCCGCCCGCGCCGCCGGGGCCGAGGTCGTCGCCACGTATCGCCACGAGCACCAGTCAGGGGCAGCGCTCGCGCTTGGGGCCGTGCGCACCGTGCACGACGAAGCGATGGCCGGCCTCGAACGCGAGGGGTTCGACGTTGTCGTCGAAACCGTCGGCGGCACCGCGAAGACGCTGCAGCAGGCGCTGGGGACCGTGAGGGCGGGCGGGCGGGTTTCCGTGCTCGGTCTGTTCACGCAGCCGGTGTCCGTGCATCCGATTGGCCTGGTGCTGAAGGAGACGACGGTGGTTGGCGGGATCACGTACTGCCGGCCGGGTCTGCGTTCCGACTTCGACGTCGCGCTCGCGATCCTCGCCCGGCACGGAGAACAAGCGCGGTCCGTGATAACCCACCGCTTTCCGCTCTCGGAGGCGAGCGCAGCCTTCGAGACGGCGGCTCACAAGGGCACGAAGTCCCTCAAAGTCCACATCAACCCCTGACAGCCAAGAGGCTGTCATCCTGCGAGCACCATCACCCGAACGCGGGACTCGTACCCCGCCCGCAGGATCTGGTGGCGGGGCAACACCCCGCCGCGGACACCCCGACCAACCCCAGACCTGAGGAACTGAGTAGCAGTCTGCAATCAACCCCAACGCCAAATTCGTTTCGGTAAGTATCCCCTCACAACACGCACGGGGTGCAGAATGACGGTAGGTATTTGGCTGAGAGCAGCGCAGCGATTTCGACAGAGGGTGGAATCATCATTGCGCTCACAGCGCTTACCCTACTTGCCGCTATCGCCGCAGCGTTCTTCGGGTGGCGTATGTGGGTCAGGCCGCAAGCCCATATCTGGTTTCGCGATGAACGGGAGATTGACTTCAGTAGTCATACCGAATTCATGGTCGTTGAGGTGCTGGCGGAGATTTCCGGGGTAGGGTCCTTCATCGTTGCTAACGCGACCGGCAAAATCATTGGACTTCGGGGCAAAGACGTAGAGCTTGAGGCAATGTTTGACCAGGTGGGGATCGCACTAGAAACCGGGCGCAAATTGGGTTTCATGTTCAAGGTGGGCAACGAATACCAGCCTCTGCCGCCCGATGCAATCGTCCAAATTGATGTGACGATGCGAGACAAGACCAAGGGCCGTTTCAAGATGCCGGTGGGCTCGGCAACAGAAACGTAGAATACGCCCTAAAACGGCACGTCTATACTGGCGTCGTGAAGTGGGGGATACCGGATTGGCTTGCGACCGTGTTGTTCTACGTGGCAATGGCAACCCTATTCGTGTTCTTGGTTTATTCCTGCGCTAACAAGGGGGAAAGCCCATGTCGCAACGCCCCGGACGCCTATCGCGAAGCGTGCGAAGAGGACCTTAGCGACCCTGACGGTAGGCCGTTCTAGAGCACTGCGTGGACCCTAACGCCAATTCGCCCATCCCTTCCGCCGCACCTGTCTGCCGAGCCGGAGGCAATTCGTTGTAAGTCGCCTGCAACCAATATTCAGAATCGGTAAAGCCCGGGCAAATTCACCGTATTCGCCGTATCTGCCCCCCACCCCTTCGCGTCTAACAACATGCCAGGAGCACGCGGCGCGCCCCTCGCCTCGCGCAACCTGACAGAAGCACACGGAGAGGTGACGCATGGCCTGGTTGAATTCGCTTCTAAAGAAGCCCGAATCCACACCCGAAATCGAAGAGCACGTCGAGGACACCGGTCCTCTCGCCCCCGGCGGGCCGCTGCTCGCTATCCTCGTCCCAGACACCGGCGGCATTAGCTCCTTCCGCCTGCGCCCGTTCGAGTCTTCCGACTCCGCCATCGAGCACGTCACCACCCTCTTCCCGCAGATACGTCGCGGCGTTCACGCCTTCTGGGGTCTCCACAACGCCCCCGTCAATCCCGACGACCTCAAGATCGAAGCCCTCGTCATGATCCGCGCCGAGGAAAACTCCGACCTCGTCTACATCGTCTCCTTCCTCGACCTCGAAAGCGCCTACTCCTTCACCC
>JANLRX010000089.1:0-3618 GCA_031362025.1 Chloroflexota bacterium | reverse complement strand
CCTTCAGGTCCTTCTCGAAGGCAGCCTTCAGGTTGGCCGTTTGCGCCTCAGAAAGTTCCGCGAGCTTGAAGCCCTTGCTGGTCAGCCATTGCTCGAAGTCCATCGTATGAATCTCCAGTTCTTGAACGGCATCGAGCCTGGCGATGACTCAGAAGTTGTTTTCGTTGTGGCGCTCTATCCAGTTGCTACTTTGGATGGCCTGCTCCCGGACGACGGCGGTTCGCTGACCACGCTGCCGGCCGGGTACACCGCCATCAGCGATGAGTTCGCGGCTGACCTGAGCGACCCACAGAACCCAACGCCGCCTTGCCCCTGACGCCGATAGCCACAATACTCGCGTGAGGAGGACACCCCAATGCCACGACTCGAAAACAAGACCGCCCTCATTACCGGCGCGGGCTCTGGCATCGGCCGCGAATCGGCTCTGCTATTCGCGGCGGAGGGCGCATCCGTCGTCGCCGTTGACCTCGACGAAGGCACTGCCCGCGAAACCGTCTCCCAGATCGAGGCCACGGGCGGGCGCGCCCCCGCCGTCCGCGCCGACGTCGCTCAGGCCGCCGACAACGAGGCCATGATCGCCGCCGCCGAGGCCGCGTACGGCAAGCTCGACGTGCTCTTCCTCAACGCCGGCATCATGCACTCCGCCGACGACGACGCCATCAACACCACCGAAGAAGTCTGGGACCTCACGATGGACGTCAACGCCAAGTCCGTCTTCCTCGGCTGCAAGTACGGGATCCCGGCGCTGCGTCGCGCCGGTGGCGGCTCGATCATCGCCACCGCCTCGCTCGTCGCGCTCATGGGCTCGGCCGCCGCGCAGCTCGCCTACACCGCGTCCAAGGGCGCCGTCCTCGCGCTCACCAGGGAACTGGCGATCGTCCACGCCCGCGAGAACATCCGCATCAACGCCCTCTGCCCCGGTCCCCTGCGCACCGAGCTCCTGATGAAGTTCCTCGACACCAAGGCCAAGCTCCAGCGCCGCCTCGTGCACATCCCCATCGGCCGCTTCGGCGAGGCCAAAGAGATCGCCAAAGCCGCCCTCTACCTCGCGTCTGACGAGTCATCGTTTATGACCGGCGCCGAATTCGTCATCGACGGCGGCATCACCGCGGCGTACGTGACGCCGGAGTAGGCGATGAAGCCAGTGGTCGCGATAGCGATCTTGTGCGCCCTTTTCCTGGCCCTGAGCGCGTGCGGGGACGACGCTGAAGAGCCGCCAACCGCGTCGCCCGTTACGACGAAACTCCCCACTGAATCGCCGTTCAATCCGCCAATGACCCCCGCGCCCACGCGCAATCCTCCAGGCTATATTGAACCGACTCCGACGATCACCCCCGCTCGCGATTCGCCGATACCGACGACTACATACCAGCCTCAGCTAGAACTCCTGACCGATTTCGTCGCCAACCGCGCAAGGTGGGACGCTGCCGGAATCTTGAACTACCAGTACGAGTTCACACTCGCCTGCTTCTGCGGCTTTCGGAACCAGCCGATAACGATAGTCGTGCGGGACGGCCAACCCGTATCATTGACCAATTCCTTGGGGGAGTACCTCTCCGGCCGCGAGTACGATATCTTCCTCAAATACTCAACCGTCGATCGTTTATTCGTCGAGTTTGAAACCACCATTCTCGAAAGGGATCCGCTCGGTGTCGAGGTGAGCTACGACGGACAATATGGCTTCCCAACGATGATTAAGATTGGCAGTCTGGGAGGAGCGTCTGATTCTGGATCCGTTATGACCATTCCCAGTCTCGAGGTCCTTCCATGACTAACACCCACGGCCCCCTCATCGACGGCGAGGCCACCCTTGCCAGCGATTCCGCCACCTCCGTCCGCAACCCGGCCAACGGCGGGGAGATCGCCACCGTCGCGCGAGCTTCCGCCGGCGACGTGGACCGCGCGGTCCGCAACGCCCACGCCCGCTACACCGAAGGCGTCTGGCGCCGCGCCCCCGTCCGCGAGCGCCGCGGCGTCCTCCGCCGCATCGCCGACATCGTGCGCCGCGACACCGAGGACCTCGCCCGCACCGAATCGCAGAACGCCGGCAAGCCTATCTCCGCTGCACGCGGCGAGATCGGCGCCGTCGCCGCTGCGTTCGACTACTACGCCGGGGCCGTCGACAAGTTCGGCGGCGAGACGGTGCCCGGCAACGCCAACGGCACGCTCCTCACCTTCCGCGAGCCGATCGGAGTCTGCGCCGCGATCACCCCGTGGAACTTCCCGATGGCCATCCTCTCGTGGAAGGTCGCGCCCGCGCTCGCGATGGGTAACTCCGTCGTCGTCAAACCCGCCGAGGTCACCCCGCTCACCGCGCTTGCCATGGGCCGCATCGCCCTCGAAGCGGGCCTCCCTCCGGGCGTCCTCAACATCGTCCCCGGCAAGGGATCCGAAGCCGGCGAGGCGCTCGTCACCCACCCGCTCGTGCGCAAGGCATCGTTCACCGGTTCGACGGAGGTCGGAGCGCGGATCATGCAGCAGGCCGGCGCCGCGATCAAGAACGTGTCGCTCGAACTCGGCGGCAAGTCCGCGTCCCTCGTCTTCGCCGACGCCGATATCGAGAAGTGCGTCGAGTCCTCCGTCTGGGCCGTCTACGACAACGCCGGGCAGGACTGCTGCGCCCGCTCCCGCGTATTCGTCGAGCGCTCCGTCTTCCCGGATTTCGTTGAGCGCTTCACCGCACGCGCCCAGACCCTCCGCATCGGCGACACCGCCGACGAGGCGACCGAACTCGGCCCGCTGATCACGCCCCAACATCGCGAGCTCGTGGAGTCGTACCTCGCAGCCGGGGACAGCGAAGGCGCGCGCCTTCTCTGTGGCGGGGAACGCACCGACTCGCCGGGCAACTACATGACGCCTGCTGTCTACGTCGACGTGAAGCCGCAGATGCGGATCATGCGAGAAGAAGTGTTCGGCCCCGTCGTTTGCATCATGTCGTTCGACACCGAAGCCGAGGCCGTCGCGCTCGCCAACGACTCGATCTACGGCCTCTCCGGCTCGATCTGGACCCGAGACGTCGCCCGCGCCCTCCGCGTCGCCCGCGCCGTCGAGACAGGCGTCCTCTCGGTCAACTCATCGTCGTCCGTGCACATCGAAGCGCCCTTCGGCGGCGTCAAGCAGTCCGGCATCGGCCGGGAGCACGGGATGGCGGCGCTGGAACACTACTCCGAATACAAGACCGTGTTCATCGCCGACGACTGATCCTGTCTTGGTGCTACGACGTCGTGGAGGCGCGCGTGATGATTTCCTGAAGCGCCGCGTCCAGCGGGAGGAGCTCGTTCTCGGTGGCGGTGCGGGCGCGGACTTCCACGGAGCCCTTTTCGAGGTTGCGGGGGCTGACGGTGGCGCGCAGGGGGATGCCGAGAAGGTCGGCGTCGTTGAACTTCACGCCGGGGGTCTCGTCTCGATCGTCGAACAGGGTGGCGATGCCCGCTGCGGTGAGCCCGTCGTATAGCTGATCGGCGGCTTCGCGGACACCGGGTTTGTCGGGCTGGATGACGACGAGATGCACCTGGAACGGGGCGATCTCGCGGGGCCAGATGATGCCGTTGTCGTCGTGGTTGGCTTCGACGGCGGCGGCGAGGAGGCGCTCGAGGCCGATCCCGTACGAACCCATGA
>JANLRX010000262.1:0-2290 GCA_031362025.1 Chloroflexota bacterium | reverse complement strand
CGGTGCCAGCGAGAAGGACGCGAGGGAGGCGGATCTCCCAGATGATGTTGCGCCAGCTCGCCGGGACGTCGCTGTCGATGCCGACGAAGGGCAGGTGGGACGCGAGGATCTTTACCGTGGCGTCGAGAGGGACGGTGGTGGGGCCGATGACCAGCGCGAGGAGAGCGACGACGATGAGCACGACGCTCCCCAGCGCCAGGCGATACGCAAGTCCGCCGCGCAGGCGCTCGACAAGCTCGTCCGCAGAATCCGAGTCAAGGTCGAGCGCCCGCGTCCGGCGGAGGATGTTCAATACGCTACGTCCTCGTACAGGTACCCGGCGAGGGTCTGGGCGAGTTCGGCGAGGCGGGGGCCGGGACGGCTGGCGATGTCGGGGTCGATGCCGTAGACGCGTTCGTTCACCACCGCCGGGATCGCGTCCCAGCCCGCCCGTGCAGACACCGTGTCGAGCGACTCACCGTAGCTTTCGTCGGCGAGGATGATCACGTCCGGCTCGGACTGGATGATGAACTCGGCGTCTAGCTGCGGGAACGCATCACCCGTGGGGGCCGCGATGTTCTCGGCGCCGAGCAGCGTGTAGATGTCATCGATGAAGCTGCCGGGGCCGACGGTGTAGTAGGTGTTGTCGAGCTCGTGGAAGAACGTTGGCGGGTCGGCGGCATCGGGATCGGCGACGGCTTCGATCTGCTCTTGCATGGCGGTTACGAGGTCGGCGGACTCGGCGGCGTGGCCGGTGGCGTCGCCGAGCGTCTCGATCCCCGCGTAGATGCTGGCCATGTCTTCGGGTGCGGACATCATGAGGATGGGGACGCCGAGCTGCTGTTCGAGCGTCGTCACGAGGTCGCCGGGGTCGAAGAAGAGGATGACCATGTCGGGCGACTGGGCAACGATGGCCTCGACGCTGACGTTGTAAGCGTCGATCTGAGGTAGCGCCGTGGCTGCGGTGGGACAGTTCGACGTGTTGTCCACTGACGTCACCTGGTCCCCCGCGCCGATGGCGTAGAGGGTCTCGGTGTGGCCGGCGGAGAGCGAGATGATCGCTTCCGGCGGGGCGTCGATGGTGACGGTGCGGCCGAGGCCGTCGGTCACTTCGACGGGGAAGGCGGCGGCGTCTGGCTCTGTGCTCGGGTAGTCTTCGTCGCAGGAGAAGATGGGCGCGGCGAGCCGGTTGGGATCGTCTGTGGGTGCTGATTCGGTTGCTGTGGGCGCTGTCGTTTCGTCCGTGGCGTCATCGTCGTCATCACCGCAAGCGGCGAAGACGGCGATCAAGACCGCGAGCAGGAACGGTAGTGCGTACCTGTATAGCTTCATCCGGATGGACCTCCCGTCAACTGGCGGAAGGCAAGGGGGCTTTGGAAACGAAAACCCCTGCCCGGATGGGGCAGGGGTTAGGTCTCGGTTGGCCTGGCCCATGCCTTTCCTCGAAGGCTGGAACGAGGTTGAAGGCAGGCGACCTGACTACCCTGGTCTCCGTTCTGCGGACGGAGCCGGGGATACAGTTGCGGGACAGCGCCGGCCTCTCACCGGCTTCGCTATTAACTCCTGCGCTCGACCGGCGAGAAACCCACCGGTGGAGTGTCGTGGAGACCTCCATCCCAATATTCGGTTGTGGCTGGATGATAGCAGGTGCGGGGGTGAAGGGTGAAGGGTGGTAGTGGTTAGTGGTTGCGACTGTATCGGGCGATCCGCTGGCCCTCCCTCCCCCCTTTTAACCACAGAGATTCACAGAGGCGCACAGAGATGATTGTTCGGTTTGGTTTTGACGACCGGTCAGCCCTCTCTGTGAATATCTCTGTGTGCCTCTGGGTCAAACTAACGCCACTCTCGTTCGCCACGTCGCCGCGTCGTCATAAGCGGGATGGGCGAAGGTGGCACCTGCTACGATGTGTTCCGCTATGGATACAGGGCTTAAGGGGCGCGCGGCGTTTGTTGGGGGGTCGAGCCGGGGGATTGGGCGGGCGATCGCGGCGGCGCTGGCGAAGGAAGGCTGCCGGGTGATGCTGGCCTCGCGGAGTGAGGAGCATTTGCAGGAGGCGGTGGAGGTGATCCGTGGGGAGATGGGGGTGCCGCTGCCGTACGTGGTGTGCGACATGTCGAAGGCTGAGGATATCCAGAACGCGATTGCGAAGGCGGCGGAGGAGTTCGGGCAGCTCGATATCCTGGTGAACAATGCGGGTGGGCCGCCGACGGGGAGCTTCGAGGACCTGGATGACCGGTACTGGAGCTTTGCGGTGGACCAGAACATGCTATCGGCGGTGCGTTGTGTGCGGGCGGCTCTGCCTCATCTCAA
>JANLRX010000069.1:0-2209 GCA_031362025.1 Chloroflexota bacterium | reverse complement strand
TCTTCAGTGCGTAGTATCCGTCCGCCGGGTTGCCGATGGCCAGCGACTTGGCGATCGTGTTCGGCTTCTGCGGGCGGATGTTCATGCTGCCGCGGTCCCACGCCTCCCAGATCGGCGAGCAACCCAGCGCCTGGGCCCCGCTCATCCGCGTGCCGTTCCACTCGATCAAACCGAGCCAGGCCAGCTCCTTGATCCCCTTGTATATCTTCGTGTACAGCGAGCCGCTTGCCATCGGCGCAATGCAGTGGTCCGGCGCGCGCCAGCCCAATTGCTCGCAGACCTCGTAACCGAGCGTCTTACTGCCTTCCGCGTAGTACGGCCGCACGTTGATGTTCACGAACGCCCACGGGTACTTGTCGCCAAGCTCGCTGCAGAGGCGGTTCACGTCGTCGTACCCACCATCCACCGCGACCAGCGTCGGCCCGTAGACCGCGGACCCGATGATTTTGCCGGTCTCCAGGTCCGACGGGATGAACACGCACGCCTTCATTCCGGCCCGCGCCGCGTGCGCCGCGACGCTGTTCGCCAGGTTGCCGGTGGAGGCGCAGGCTAAGGTGTCGAACTCGAACCCCCGCGCCACGCTGCTGGCCACCGAGACGACGCGGTCCTTAAACGACCACGTGGGGTTCTGGCAGTCGTTCTTGATGTACAGGTGGTTCAGCCCGAGCGCCCGCGCCAGGTTCTTCGAGCGGATGAGCGGGGTGAAGCCGGTGCCGATGTCCACGGCCGTCTCGGCGTCGCAGGGGAGAAGGTCGGCGTAGCGCCACATCGTCGGCGGGCCGGACTCCACACGCTGACGGCTGATACGGCCCTTGATCGCCTCATAGTCGTAAAAGACCTCGAGCGGGCCGAAGCAGAATTCGCAGACGTTCGACGGTTGCAGGCCGTATGTTTGGCCGCACTCGCGGCATCTGAGGTTAGTGGCGAACGACATCTGGTTCCTCCCGGTAAGCGTGGTCGACTAGCGTTGCCTGGGCCTCCCCGTCCCCACCGCAGCGGAGATGGAGGCCCGGGACATCGCCATCGGGCTCCCGGTTGTCGTCGTTCGCATGTTCGGCATAAGAAAAACCCCTTCGGGACTCATCCAGAAGAGGCTGTTGCCAGCTCCTTATCGTTCCCCTTGCGGGGGCGGCATTGGCACCGTGTCTCGGGGGACCGGTTGCCGGGCTTCACAGGGCCGTTGCCCTCCACCTCTCTGGATAAGGCCGTATTCGGTTCGTAGACGTGAGGTTAGCAGGGAAAAGCGCGGAGTGTCAACGAAAAGGCGGCGCTACGCGAAGCTGGATTCGCGGCTGGGCTGCGCGAACTGCTCCACGAGGCGGCCCATGATCACCCGCAGCGGGAGGCCGTTCATCGTCGGGTGCTTAAACTGCGCGTCGAGGTTCACGGTGTAGTGGTGGCGCCGGCCTTCGCGGCGGACATCCAGCATGCTGGCGCGGCGCAGGTCGCCGATCAGGCCCCAGACGGTGCGCTGGGTCAGCGACATCGAATCGGCGATCTCGCGGATCGTGCAGTCTGGGTGAACGGCGACGTAGAACAGCACGGAACCGTGACTGGACACTAGGTACCAGTGGTTCCCGAGCTTGCCGTTTCCGTTACCGTTTGCGTCTGCCATTTTCGTCATCTGCCTTAGCGAATTAGGATTCCTGTTATCGAATCTCTGTATTTCAATACTACCATTAAATGTCAGAGTTCGATTCAGTCTCGTGTGTAAATGGAAAACAACAGGAAGTCCAGAACCGTTACAGAAGTCCGGAAACCAGGGCTCCGTTAGCCCGCCAGAATGACCCTGAGCCGGTCCTCATCGATCGGCGCCGCCGCTACCTCCGTACCATCTACAGCCACGACCGGAATCCTGTCCCAGTAGCGGTCATAGGCGAGACTGTCCGTCTCTATGTCTACGGATTCCAGCTCGAAGCGGATGTCTCGCTGCAGCCGCCGGAGCACCCCTTCCGCCTCCTCGCACAACCCACACTCCGACTTCGTGTACAGCGTCACCTTCACCCGGCAGAAGGCTCCTCGCTCGGCGGCAGCGTGTCCGCAGGCGGCTCTTCCTGCACCTCGCGGCGGCGGCGGTCAGCGCGGCGCTCACCGGCTGGAGGCGTGCGCAGCAGGTAGATCATCCCGGCCAGACCGACCGGAATCGCGGAGAGCCCGATGACCTGTGCCGTGCGCAGACCAAGGAACACCTCGTCGTCCAGCCGGAGGA
>JANLRX010000063.1:0-2187 GCA_031362025.1 Chloroflexota bacterium | reverse complement strand
CTCTTCACTCTTCACCCATCACCCCCAACCCCCACGCCCGCGTCCACTACGCCGCCTTCGCCGCCCTTTTCGCCGTCGGCCTCTGGGTCGGCTCGTTCGGCCCCGCCATACCCTTCTTCGCCGACCGCTTTGACGTCGGGTTGGGTACCGCCGGGCTCCTCTTCGCCGCGCTCGCCACCGGCTCCATCTCCGCCTCCGCCGCCATGACCCTGCGACTGCGCGGCTCCAATACCACCCTCCTCACCGCCGCCGGCCTCGCCCTCGCCGCCATCGGGCTGGCCGGGCTCATGGTCGCGCCGTCGCTGCCGGTCGGCCTCCTCGCCTGCGCCCTCCTCGGCCTCGGAGACGGTCTTGCCGTCGCCGGCTGCCACGCCATGGTCATGCTCACCGCCAGGGACCCCGCGCACGACATCAACCGGCTCAACATCTACTTCGCGCTCGGCGCCATCGCCAGCCCCCTCTGGGTCGGCGCCGCCCTCGAAGCCACCGACGAACTCGCCGTCGCTTACGGTGTCCTCGCCGCCATCGTCGCGATCATCTGCGCCTACGCCTGGCGCGCCCCCGAGACCCGCGGCCCCGACCACGCCACCGACGGCCGTCTCGCCATCGACCGCGCCATCCTCATCGCCGGCTTCGTTCTCTTCCTCTACGTCGGCGCGGAGATCGGCCTCGGCGCCTGGGTCTCCTCCTACACCCGAGAAGCCGCCGAGACCGGCGTCATGACCGGCGCCATCGTCGCGTCCGGATACTGGGGCGCGCTCGCCGCCGGCCGCATCCTCAGCGCCAGGCTCCTCCACGACCACCACCCGCGCACACTCCTCCTGCGGTTCATCATCGTCGCCGGCATCTCGAGCATCGTCCTCGCCGCCTTCGGAAACACCATCATCGTCGCCTTCGCACCCGCCGCCGTCACGGGGCTCGCCTTCGGACCCATCTGGCCCCTCACCATGGCCATCGGCGCCCGGGACACAACTCCGGGCACCACCGCCGCCATGGTCACCCTCGGCAACAGCGGCGCCGTCATCTTCCCCTGGGCCCAAGGCCTAGTCCTCGCCAAAGCCGGCCCCTCCGAAGGCGTCGCCGTCACCGCCGTCCTCTGCGCCCTCATGCTCCTCGTCACCCTCACCGCCCTCCGTGAACAACGCCCCGAATCCCCGTAGGGGCGAGGCGCCCTACCCCCCAAATCCATCCCGCCGTGCACGTGCCTCGCCCAACAATATCCCGCCGTGCACAACACCGCTTCCCGCACCCACACCCCGCACCCCCTCGTAGCCGAGGAGCTTCCAGCTCCTCCTCCAGCCATACCAACGCCACTTCCCCCTAAGACATCCCGCCAATTCCCGCTACACTTGAAACGCCCAGACGCCCGTAGCCCACTATCTTTCCGGCTCGCGAATGATTGTCCCAACTCCCCAAGGCTTCGTACCGCACTCAATCAAACCAAACACCCCCAAACCACCACCCGCCAGACACAAAACCCCCGCCGAAAAAAATTTCGGAACGCACATCAATCAACCCTCAGATACAAACCGCCAACATCAACCAAAACCCCCGCTGGTACAATGACCTCGTGACCAACCACATCGGCCCCTTCGAGCTCATCGACCCACTGCCAGAGCTGCGCGAGCCCCGCATGTTCGTCGCCCTCCAGCCCTGGATCGACGTCGGCTCCGTCGCCACCATGACCCTTGCCTACCTGGGCGAGAGCCTGGGCGCCAAGCCTCTCGGACAGCTCGCCCGCCCCGGCCACTTCTTCGACTTCACCCGCTACCGCCCGATGCTCACCCGCAACAACGGCGAGCGCCAGGTCTCCGTCCCCAACACCCGCCTGCACTTCGCCCACGGCGACGAGCACGACTGGGTGTTCCTCCACACTCTCGAGCCCCATTCCAACGGCGACGAGTTCGTGGAAGGCCTGATCGAGCTGGTGGTGCGCCTCGGCATCAAGGAATACACGATGATCGGGTCGATGTACGCGCCCGTCCCGCACACCCGGCGACCCGTCGCCAGCGGCGGCGCCAGCAGCGAGCGCATGCGCGAGAAGCTCGCCTCCCACGGGATCCGGGACAGCAACTACGAAGGCCCGACCATCGTGTATTCCTTGATGCCGAGGCGCACCACCAGCTCGATCAGGCCTTCCACGAACTCGTCGCCGTTGGAATGGGGCTCGAGAGTGTGGAGGAACAC
>JANLRX010000055.1:0-3287 GCA_031362025.1 Chloroflexota bacterium | reverse complement strand
CTCTTCAGCATCTCGCGTCCGCGCCTCTTGCTCGTCCTTCAATTGGCGCTCCGTGTCGGCCCTTGCATGCGCACGCGCTACCTCTAGTACCTCGTCGATGGTTCCCGTCGAAAAGCCCTCAACGTCACCAAGCGTGCGATCCATGAGTGCACCTCTGGCTGCAAGCGAGAATCGCAACAACATTACATCGTCCTGAGTCAGGCTCCCGCGCTCCGCAAGCCTGGCGATCTCTTCCAAATAGCGACGCCACAATGCGGTGGGTGGGTTCATTGCAGCGTACGAATTCGCAATCAGCATCTTCATTGGGAGGTCGACGGCTTCCCGAGGCCTCTTTAGCCACGCGATAGTAGTAAGGAGGTGGTCGCTCATGCACAGCGGGACTGTTCCGCCGGAACCCTCGTACTGTTCATTCAGAAAGCGTGTCGCAGACAGCGCGAGGTGGTGATTCGTTGTGACGAAAATTGCACGGCACGCTTCGATCGTTGGAAACATTTTGCCATTGCGCAGCCGAAATATTGCCGTAACTGAATCCAAGTCGTGGTGGAGCGTGTCGGATCTCTGATATCCAACGTCGTTCTGGAGAAAGGCCTCCAAACTCTTTTCGTCCATTCCGAGTTCTTCGGTGTGTTCAGGTTTAGCCTTTACCCTGATGTGAAGCTGTGTGAGCGTCTGTTCGAATTCCGCAAGCATTACCTCAAGGTCGCTTGCGCTCAAGCCGGAGTCCAGCACAAATTGGAACCAAATGCCTTGCGTCGTTCTCGCTGAGGGGTTGCGGAGAGCGTGCGCGTCAGCGCCAATGACGTTTGTCGTCTCTTGAACCGTGTGTTCAAACACGTACAGGTTTGCATTGTGGCCGAACAGCAGGTCAAGGAGTTCTGTGCATGCCGCACGCTTCGTTTGGCCGGACAGCCCAAGCGCCGCGAGAAGAAACGGTGTATCGAAATAAACTTCTAGCCCTGAAAAATTCCGCTCGACTTTCCCGAGGTCCGGAAACAGTAAGACCGCGGCAAGCATGCTACCCTTGACGACCGTTTCTAAAAAACGGAATCCATCGAAATCGTTCGCACACACGTGAGCTGCAAAGGCGGCTACTAAGAAGTCTGCATGCGGCACACGTTGTGCCGGCGGAACGAGAATGGGCTGACCGTCGACAGCGGCGGCTAGCAGTATCGATGAACTATCTTCGATGAACTTGACTGCGGCCGCTTCAGCCTCTTGGGCATTCCAAGTCACGTTGTAGCGGTCTTGGCAGAAGGCTCGCAACTTGGCGAGTAAGGCTTCATACTGTCGCGATACGTCGTCGCGTACGGGTGCAAAATTCAGCGTCGCCAGCCGCTCCTCGTTGCGCCGATACACTCCGTGGTCGAGGTGGACAAATTCCTGTCGAGCGCATCGTTTGAGGATGGTCCTGAGCGCCCCTATCGGAATGTTCAACCCAAAGGCGTCACGCACAGACGCCTGCAACTCGGGAATGCTTACTTCGGGCTGCCCCGACGTGCGGAGGCACTCGGCGACGAGGGGAACGAAGTTCTCGATGTAGTCGTTGCCTGCGTCGAAGTTCGTTTTGAGAATGGCAAGGGTAGGTATCAGGCTCATGGCAAGGGCTTCGAATGCTTGATTATAGCGAACCCTCCACCGCTTGTCCCGCCTTCGGCCAGTGACCCTACCCGCTCTCCCCCTGCCTTCGCTTCTTCAACCCTTTGTTCGTGAGTCGAGATCGCGATGGCCAGTTGACCTCGCATACCTCGACCCCTCGCACCTCACCGACTAAACTACGACTCGTGCACTTCCCTATGACACAGAAATCCGCGAATGCGATCTAAGATCACGACTTGGGCGGCGCGGCAGGCTGTTAAGCGGGCGCCGCGGCGGAAGTTTGAGCCGGCGCCGCCGTTGGCCGAGGGCACGAGCGTGCCGCATCACCTGGTGATCATCCCGGATGGGAACAGGCGGTGGGCGAAGGGGAATGGCGTTTCGAAGGCGCAGGGGCACCGTAAGGGTGCGGAGGTGGTGGAGCGGGTGGTGTGGCAGTGCCGCGACTGGGGTGTGCGGGTGCTGACGCTGTGGGGCTTTTCGACGGAGAACTGGGAACGCCCGTCCGATGAGGTGCAGTACCTGATGGACCTGATGGGTGAGTTCATGGAGCGCATCGAGGACGATCTGCACGAGAATGCGGTGCGCTTCCGGCATCTCGGGCGCAAGGACCGGCTGCCGGAGCGGCTGCGCGCGATCATCGACCGGGCGGAGGAGACGACGGCCGAGCACACCACGTACAACCTGAACCTTTGCCTCGACTACGGCGGCCGCGACGAGATCGTGCGGGCGGTGCGGGAGATGCTGGCCTCGGGCGTGGCGCCGGAGGACGTGAGCGAGGAGCAGATCGCGGTGCACCTGGACACGGCGGGGCTGCCGGACCCGGACCTGATCATCCGGACGTCGGGGGAGATGCGGCTGTCGGGGATCCTGCCGTGGCAGTCGGTGTACACGGAGCTGGCGTTCATCGACGAGCACCTGCCGGACTTCACGCCGGACATCCTGCGGCGGGTGTTCGAGGACTACAGCAGCCGTCAGCGCCGGTTCGGCAAATGATCTCGACGACGGCGGCGATCCGCGATGCGCTCACCACGCTCGAGCACACGGCGAGCTGGGACGAGTATCGCGACGCGTACCAGCGGCTCTCGACGGCGCTGCTCGATGAGATGTTCCCGGAGTGGCAGCGCGAGGTTCTGACCTCGGTGCAGATCCCGGACGAGACGATCGAGATCCTGGCGCAGTACGCGAAGGGCGGGAAGAAGATGCGCGGGGCGATGGTGTTGCTGGGCTACCAGTGCGCGGGCGGTCGTGAACTCGAGACGGTGATGCGGTCGTCGGTGGCGTATGAGCTGATCCACTCCGCGTTCCTGATCCACGACGACATCATGGACAAGAGCAAGACGCGGCGGAACCAGGAGACGGCGCACGTGGCGTTCTCGAAGCTGGGCGCGGCGGTGGGCGCGGAGGACGCGGACCAGTTCGGGATCTCGATGGCGATCAACACGGGCGATATCGCGCCGGCGATTGCGTACAACGTGGTGTGCGCGGAGCCGATCCCACCGCAGCGGATCGTGGCCGGGATGGTGCACCTGAACAGCGTGATCATCAACACGGTTCTGGGGCAGTTCCTGGACGTGGCGACGTTTGTTGACCAGGGCCCAGAGGTGGAGAACATCCTGAAGATCCACGAGCTGAAGACGGCGATCTACACGGTGAGCGGGGCGCTGCAGTTCGGGGCGGTGCTGGCCGGGGCG
>JANLRX010000033.1:0-1604 GCA_031362025.1 Chloroflexota bacterium | reverse complement strand
GTACGTTGGAAGCGCGACGACTGACCATTGACCCGGAGTTCTTGAGATAACCTCGCCCGCATGGTGCTGGCGGGCGTCTTCCCGTGGCTGACGAGGACTGATGTTTCGATTGCCAAGCGGGTGATGTCTTCCATCGAGAGCGGCTTTCCTGCGTCCCGCAGGACGGCGTCCGCAGCTAGGAGAAAGCCCTTCCTTCTCGTTGCGCCTGAACTCACCTAACAGCTCCTCTCCTGGAACGGGTCGGCGAACCAGACGCTGGCGTCGTCGTATTCCTGTGGGCCGTGGGGGCGGGCGCTTCCTGTAGCGGAACTAGCTCCTTGACCTTGGCTTCGACGTCCATGCTCATCGGCGGTTGGTACGACGGATCACGTGTGGGTTGCAACTTACGCGTAGATGGACTACGCGGGCGCGCCATCCGTGTTGCAGAGAGGTGGCCTTGGCGGGTACGCTACCGCCTCCCATCGCCCGGAGATCCCCATGACCGCTTCCGCCCCCCGCGCCCGCCGTCCCCGTCCCAAGATCGCCCTCATCGGCGCCGGCAACATCGGCGGTGAGCTGGCCGCACTGGCGGCGCGCAAGGAGCTCGGCGACGTCGTGCTGTTCGACATCCCCGACAAGGAGGGGCTGGCGAAGGGCAAGGCGCTCGACCTCGAGCAGAACGGGACCATCCTCGGCTACGACGCGCGGATCACCGGCACCTCGAGCTGGGACGACTGCGCCGGCGCCGACGTCGTCATCATCACCGCCGGCGTGCCGCGCAAACCGGGCATGTCGCGCGACGATCTGCTGTCGATCAACCTCAAGATCATCCGCGGCGTGTCGGCGAGCCTCAAGGCCCACTGCCCCGACGCCTTCGTCATCGTCATCTCCAACCCGCTCGACGCGATGGTCTACGAGTGCCGCAAGGTCACCGGCTTCCCGCGCCAGCGCGTCGTCGGCATGGCCGGCGTGCTCGACTCGGCGCGCCTGCAGCTGTTCCTCGCCCACGAGCTCGGCGCTTCGGTCAAGGACGTGCGGGCGATGGTGCTCGGCGGCCACGGCGACACGATGGTGCCGGTGACCTCGTACTGCACCATCAACGGGGTGCCGGTGAAGCAGCTGATCAGCGCCGAGCGGCTCGCGGCGATCGTCGCCCGCACCGCCGGCGGTGGTGGTGAGATCGTCAAGCTGATGGGCACCAGCGCGTACTACGCGCCAGCATCGGCGGCCATCGCCATGGCGGAATCGTTCCTCAAGGATCAGAAGCGGCTGCTGCCTGCCGCCGCGTTCCTGCAGGGCGAGTACGGTTACAAGGATCTGTACATGGGCGTGCCCGTCGTCATCGGCGCGGCAGGCGTCGAGAAAGTTGTCGTCGTCGAACTCAGCCCCGAGGAGAAGGCCATGCTGGAAACATCCGCCGCCGCCGTCCGCGAACTCATCGAAGCGTCGAGGAAACTGTGAAGCGGTATTCGAGTTGGCGAGGCGGAGCCGGCTTGGCGGGGCCGTCGTGCGGGGGCGCGGGGGGACGCTTAGGCGGCTTGGAGTGGCCCGCTGAGAAAGACACCCCGCGCGCCGCCGGGCGGTCCCCCCGAAACAACGAAGCGTCGAAGAAGCTCTGATGAAGA
>JANLRX010000029.1:0-3943 GCA_031362025.1 Chloroflexota bacterium | reverse complement strand
CGATGGCGAGAGCGAGGATGGTACGCATGGGGAACTCCAGGTGGTCCATAGGACCGGTAGTGGTTTGGGCATGACGCCGTGGGGCAGACCTCAGAGCAGGTTGGTCGCGCACACCGAGCAGGACTGACCATCTCCGACGGGTCGGTGCGAGACTGTCGCGGAGGCTACGGAGCCTCGTGACTTGCGTCGCTCGCCATCATCTTCCGCGCGAGCTGCGTCAGGTGCTCTTCGCTGATCTCGTCAACAGACTTCGGTTCGTTCGCGATCATGGTGCCGCCCCTCTGTAAAACGTGTAAACCCGATGTGAGCGAATACTAACACCACGCCCGCCATCCCGCTCCCGGTTCCTGTGCCACTTCTCCCTTCGAGATCGCGTCGAATCGCCTTACAATACCGACCCCGGACATTACCAATCGCATACCTCATCACTTGCCATCCCGACCGGAGCGCAGCCATCCAACGCTGTCATCCCGACCGGAGCGCAGCGCAGTGGAGGGATCTAACGCATCGCCGTACCGAAACATGTTGAATCGGAAAGCCCAAATGATTGAACCGAGACGCCCATACCCTATATCTCGACTCAATCAACCGAAACCAGCCATTTCACACCGGCCCCGAACCTGGCGGTCACGACGAATTTCTAAATCACGCGAGCATCAATCAAACACCAGATACAACCCGCCGAAGTCAATCAGACGCCAGGAAGCGCTCGATGTGCGTCATGAACTCGTCCAGCTGGTCGTGGTACACCCAGTGCCCCGCTTTCTGGATGATCACCGTCTCGTGGTCCTTGATCACCTCCGCCCGACCGCTCTTGTCCGGGTCCACGGCCCAGCTCTCGGCGCCCTTGATCAGCAGAGTAGGCGCCGTGATCAGCGACCAGATCTCCATCGCATCGTCCAGGTTGAACTCGAACGGCGCCCAGATCCGCACGTAGTTGTCGAACTTCCAGGTGAACGTGCCATCCTCGTTCTGGTTGGCCCCGTGCTCCGTCAGGTGGCGCGCCATCTCCGGCGTCAGGTGCGGATTGGCGTCGCGCATCCGCTTCGTCGCCTCCTCGATCGTCGGGTAGCGACGGGGCTGGCGGCGCTCCACGTCCCGCATGTGCCCGAGCCACTCCCGCATCCGGATGTGGGCGGGCCGGTGCTCCTGCATCGGCGGCCCCCATCCTTCGACCGAGACCAGCTTCTCGACCTTCTCCGGCACTGTCCCGGCGTACTGCAGGGCGATGCCGCCGCCGAGCGAGTGCCCGATGATCGTGAGCTTGCCCGGGATCATGTCGGCGAGCACCGCTACGTCCAGCGTGAACTCCGGGAAACCGTACATCCCGCCGATCGACCAGTTGCTGTCGCCGTGGCCGCGGAGGTCGGGCGCGTAGATCGTGTACCGGTCCTCCAGCCGCTCCGCCACGAAGTCCCAGTTGCGACTGTGGTCCTGTCCGCCGTGGATGAGGAGCAGCGGCGGCTTCGCGTCCGAGGGGTCACCCCAGATCGAGTAGTGCAGCTTCAGCCGCTGTGATTCGTAGGTCTCGGAACGCGGTTCAGTCATCGGACTCTCTTCCTGGTAGCTGGTAGAGCGTTGGTAGAGGCGGACGAGCATGTCGGGTATGGCGCGGCCTATCATACCGGAGCAGATGGCCTATCTAAAGGTTCGAGTCACCCCGGGCGCCCGGGAGTCCGCTATCGGCGAGTGGCGCGACGACGGGCTGCGCGTGAAGGTCCGCGAGCCGGCCGAGAAGGGGCGCGCGAACGAGGCCGTGGCGAAGCTGCTCGCGAAGACGCTGGGCGTGCCCGCAAGCGCCGTCGTCCTCAAGCGCGGCGGGACGTCCCGCGAGAAGCTCTTCGAGATCGACGGGCTGGACGACGACGAACTGCGGCGCCGGTTGGGCGCGCCGATGCTCTAGGCGGCTACTCGAAGTCCCAGGGCGTGCCCTGGCTGTACGACTGCAGCACGCGTCGCGCGACGACCATGCGGTGCACTTCGTCCGGGCCATCGTAGATACGCGCAGCGCGGGCCTGCCGGTACATCCCTTCGAGCGGGGTGTCGCCGGAGACGCCGAGCGCGCCGTGCACCTGGATCGCGCGGTCGATGACATCGTGGAGGATCTTGGCGCCGAAGAACTTGATGAGCGAGACCTCGACGCGTGCCTCGTCGCCCTGGTCGATCTTGTGCGCCGCGTGCAGGGTCATCAAGCGAGCGGACTGGATCTCCGCCACCGAGTCCGCGATCCAGTTCTGGACGGTCTGCTTCTGGGCCAGCGTACTGCCAAACGCCACACGGTCGAGTGACCGCTTGCACATCAGGTCGAAAGCGCGCTGCATCTGGCCGAGCCAGCGCATGCAGTGGTGGATGCGCCCCGGCCCGAGCCGCTTCTGCGCGATCATGAACCCGTCACCGGCCTGGCCGAGGACGTTGGTGATCGGCACGCGCACGTCGCGGTAGTAGATCTCGCAGTGGTTGCCGCGCGTCTCGCCCATCACGGGAACAGCGCGAGCGATGTCTACACCCGGAGTGTCCAGCGGCACGATGATCTGGCTCATCCGGCGGTGCGCGTCCGCTTCGGGGTCGCTGACGCACATGACGATCGCGAACTGCGCTCCGATGGCGCCGCTGGTGAACCACTTATGGCCGTTGATCACCCAATCGTCGCCGTCACGGGCGGCGCGGGTCTGGAGGCCGGTTGGGTCGGAACCTGCCACGTCGGGCTCAGTCATCGAGAAGCAGGAGCGGATGTCGCCGTTGACTAGCGGCTTCAGCCACGTGTCCTTCTGCTCCTGCGAGCCGAACTGCCAGAGGATCTCGGCGTTCCCGGAGTCCGGCGCCTGCGACCCGAACGCTCGCGGCGCGAGGTAGCTTCGCCCGAGGATCTCGTTCATGTAGACGTACGGCATGAAGCCGATGCCCATACCTCCGGCTTCCTTCGGGAGGTGCGGGGCCCAGTAGCCCATCTTCTTGGTGCGCTCCTGCAGGTCCCGAATGATGTGGAGCGCCTCGTCCTCGCCGGCGTCTTCCACGCGCTCCTCGTTCGGGTACACGTGCTCGTCCATGAATTGCTTGACGTCTTTGCGGATCTCGCGGATTTGGGGCGTCAGGGTGTAGTCAGCCATGGGGCTCCTTGCTACTCGGTGTTCAGCGTTGGCGGGCGGGATTGTACCACGGAGCGCGCCGATACCCGCTGGGACACCCTTAATTCGCTGGGTATACTTGAACGATGAGATGGTCCAAAGTCCGCAAATTGGTTCATGAGAGCTTCGCCGACTCTGTAAGGAGCCGCGTGCAGGTGAACGTCACCAACTTTGGTAAGCGCGGGGTCGAGATCGATGAGCATTGCTTCGTCGACAGGTGCCAGCAGGGCTGGATAAGGGTAGACGGAAGAGTGGTTGCTCACTCGGACCACGGAAGATTGAGAGTTAGGCCACCGGCGGTCAGCGGAAGACAGCAGTCACAAGCGCTTCTGTTCTTTGATCCCTATCAAGGCGCGATCGATCCGGGGGGCGCTGAGGTCGGGACGTTTATGGAACTCACGGAAGCGTGCTGGGAGTATCTGCACTCGAGCGTGAGTGATTCACTTCGTAGTGTTGATCCCTTTGTGTCTGCGCTTGCGGTGCTGAACGCCAAGGTGGGCCGCACCCGGCTGCATCGGGCGGATAAGTCGGCGCTCCATCCGCTAACTCGGGCGATGCTTGAGTTTAGGTTGGAAGCGGAACGACGTGCCCGCGAACTGTCTGCTGCCTAGAGCACGCTAGCGCGGCGCCAGGGCGCGGAAGGCTTCGAGGCTCTGTTTGGCCTGGCCTTCACGGTCCCTCGCCGTCGGGATGATGTTGATGATGGGTGTTGTGATGCCGTTCTTAGCGTACTCCTTGATCTTGTCCCGGCAATCGGCCGGGCTGCCGAAGACGAACACGTCCTCCACGACCTGCGACGGCACGAGGCCGAGCGCGCC
>JANLRX010000482.1:0-2094 GCA_031362025.1 Chloroflexota bacterium | reverse complement strand
GTGCTGGAATGGCACAACTTCCGGGTCACGCGTGATGCTGACCTGGAAGTGGACGACGACGGCGCCGAGGACCTGCTCAGCGCGCTGGAGCAGGAACTGACGCGACGCCGCTTCAGCCGGGCGGTGCGCCTGGAGATCGAGCGCGGGATGCCGGACCACCTGTGCGAGATGCTCGTGCGCGAACTACAGTTGAGCGACGAGGACGTGTTCACGCTGCCGGGCCCGCTGGACTTGACGTTCCTCTTTGGGCTGCACGCGGACGGGCCGGCCGAGCTGAAGTACCCCGCGTTCCAGGGCGTCACCCACCCCGACCTTCAGTCGAAAGATGACGTCCCGGCTGACATCTTTGCGGTGCTGCGAAAACGAGACATCCTGGTCCAGCACCCGTACGAATCGTTCACGACGAGCGTGCAGCACTTCATCGACCAGGCGGCGGCCGACCCCAACGTCCTGGCGATCAAGCAGACGCTGTACCGGACCTCCGGAGAAAGCCCGATCGTCGACGCGCTTATCGAGGCGGCGGAGGCGGGCAAGCAGGTGGTGGTGCTGGTGGAGATCAAGGCGCGCTTCGACGAGGTGGCCAATATCAACTGGGCCCGCACGCTGGAGCGCGCAGGCTGCCACGTCGTGTACGGCGTTGTCGGGCTGAAGACGCACTGCAAGCTCTGCCTGGTGGTGCGGCAGGAACCGGACGGGCTGCGCCGCTACGTACACATCGGCACCGGAAACTACAACTCGACGACGGCGCGCTCATACGAAGACTTCGGGCTGCTGACGGCGGACAAGCAGATGGGCACGGACGTCGGAGACCTGTTCAACTCGCTCACGGGATACTCGCGGGACGGGAGCTATGCTTCGCTTATCGTCGCCCCGAGGGAGATGCGCAACCGGCTCGTCGCCCTAATCGAGCGCGAGACGCGGCACGCGGAGCAGGGGAAGCCGGCGCGGATCATCCTGAAGCTGAACAACCTTGTGGACGAGGCGATCATCGATGCGCTGTACGATGCTTCACGAGCCGGCGTTCAGGTTGACGTCGTCGCGCGGGGGATCTGCGCGCTGCGGCCGGGCGTTGCCGGAATGAGCGAGAACATCCGCGTGAAGAGCATCGTCGGACGGTTCCTGGAGCACTCTCGGGTGTACTACTTCGTGAACAACGGCGCGGACGACATCTACATGGGCAGCGCCGACATGATGCACCGCAACCTGGACCGGCGAGTGGAGGTGCTGGTGCGGGTCGAGGCGAAGCGGCTGAAGCGTCGTCTGCACGAGGTGATGGAGCTGGCGATAAAGGACAACACGAATTCGTGGGCGCTGAACCCGGATGGTTCTTGGTCACGCGAGATGGCGGCACCCGGCGAAGCGCCATTCAACCTGCAAGATGAAATGATGCGTCGTGCCAGAAGTAAATAGCGAACGCGAGATCAAGCTGCTGGCGCCGCCGGACTTCCAGCTCCCGGAACTGGTCGGCGACGCGCACGGGATTGCGAGCATGGCAGAAGGCGAACCTCTCGACCTCTCGGCGACGTACTTCGATTCCCCTGACTTTCGCTTGATGCGGAACGGGATCACGCTACGGCGGCGCTTCGGTGAGGGAGCGGCGCCGGTGTGGACGCTGAAGCTGCCGGTGAACGGCGACGACACACTCCGCGGCGAGGTGAACTTCCCCGGCGATACGTCGTATCCGCCGGGCGAGGCACGAGACCTGCTGACGGGGGTGCTGAACGGCTCGAAGCTTGGGCCGATCGCGGAGATCAAGACTCGTCGACGGCGCTGGCTCCTCCGGGACGACGAGGGGACGGACCTCGCTGAGTTGGTCGATGACCGAGTGTCGATCCTGGAGGGCAGCCTAATCAAGGGCACGTTCCGGGAGATCGAGATCGAGTCCCGCGCGATCGACGAACGGGGCCTAAAGAAGATCGCGCAGGTGATCGAGCAGGCGGGCGGGCGCCCGGAGCAACGCTCGAAGGCGAGCCGCGCGCTTGAGGTGCTTCACCCGGAAGCGGTCACGAGCTCGGAACTGCCCAGGGTCGCGCCAAGCGACCCGGCAGCGAACGCTGTGACGCCAGCATTTGCCAAGGCGCTGCGCCACCTGCT
>JANLRX010000471.1:0-2246 GCA_031362025.1 Chloroflexota bacterium | reverse complement strand
ATCCGCCGCTCCCGGCCGTCTGTCACGATCGGCGCCTCGCCAAGCGTGAACCCCGCGATCTCCCGCCGGGGTTCGCCGGGCCGGGCCGTCGCCGTTCGTGTGGCCGCGCCGCTCAACGTCTTCACTTCGCCCTCCGCGGTCAGTTCGCGGATCTCCGGCGGCATCTCGAAGCCACGCAGGATCGCGTCCACCGTCTCGGCGACGTTCTTGTGCACCGCCACCTGTGAGTACGACTGGATCTCCACCAGCACGTCGAACGTCGGTGGCGCCCGTCGCTCCAGGATCGCCTTCTGCGTCCCCCGGCGCCGGGCTTCCTCGTCGCTCAGTGTCACCGACTGAATCCCGCCCACGAGGTCCGAGAGCGTCGGGTTGATGATCAGGTTGTCGAGGCCGTTGCCGTGCGCCGTCGCGATCAGCTGCACACCGCGCTCCGCGATCGTCCGCGCCGCCGCCGCCTCGAGGTCCGTACCGATCTCGTCGATGATGATCACCTCCGGCATGTGGTTCTCCACGGCCTCGATCATCACCGCGTGCTGCAGTTCGGGCGAAGGCACCTGCATCCGCCGCGCGCTACCGATCCCCGGGTGCGGGATGTCCCCGTCCCCCGCGATCTCGTTCGAAGTGTCCACGACGATCACGCGTTTGTTCAGTTCGTCCGCCAGGAAGCGGGCGACCTCGCGCAGCATCGTCGTCTTGCCAACGCCGGGGCGTCCGAGGAGGAGCACGCTCTGCTCCGCGCGCACCAGGTCATCGATGATCCGGATCGTCCCGAAGACGGCGCGGCCGACCCGGCACGTCAGTCCCACGATCCGGCCCTTCCGGTTCCGCATGCAGGAGATGCGGTGCAGCGTCCGCTCGATGCCGGCGCGGTTGTCGCTCGTGAACTCGCCGATCCGGTCCACCACGTAGTCGATATCGGCTTCCGTCACCTCCTGATCGCTCAGGACCGCTTCCTCGTGCGGGTAGCGGGCTTCCGGCAGCCGGCCCAGGTCCAGCACAATCTCCAGCAGCGCGTAGTTGTTCGGCCGCTCGCGGATCGAGTCGCAGACGCGCGTCGGCAGTACGTTCAGGAGTGTGTCCAGGTCATCCGTAATGTTTAGCAATCGTCCCCCTATCCCACCGGTACAGCCTTGCTCGCCGCTTCCGTCATCATCTCTTCCACTGGTTGCGCCAACCGCTTCGCCAGCGCCCAGTACTCTCCCTCGATCTCGAATCCCAGCCTCTCCAGCGCCGAGGCCAGCGCCACGTTGTACTCCGGCACCAGGCACAGCACGTCTCGGTCCGGGAGCAACTCCAGCCCTGCCGCGATTAGCGCATCGTACTCCCCTTCGGCCAGAGCGTAGATCCGGCCCACGTCGCGCGGCATCACCTTCAGCCACCCGCTCACGACATCCTTCGTCTCCACGACCAGCTCCGAGGTGCGGCCGCCCCACTTCTCCTGCGAGGCCTGCCATTCCCGGAACGTCGCGCCCTCTATCGCTCTTACGTTTGCCGGCACCAGCCGGTCGTACAGCTGCCACACCGCGAACGTTTCGCTCTTCGCTTTCGGCCGCAACCCCACATCGACGTCAGTTATCCGCGAACGGTCCGCGCGTAGCCTGTAGAGCGCCTCCGTCTGGTACCGGAAGAAGCCGGCCGCTCGCGCCGTGTCCTGCAGCGGACTGTCCGACCGCAACCGCAGGAACACTCGCTCCGCCCTCTGTCGCACCACCCCGGCCGTCATCCGGCTGAACAGCGAGAGCGCCACCGACTCGTCGTCCGTAGCGTTGATCAGCACCTCCACCTCCCACGCCGAGCCCTTCGTCCGCTGCCGCGCCGAGATCAGCCCGCGGATCGTCGCGCCGTTCACGCTCACCCAGGTGTGCTTGCCCGTCGCAAACGAGAACCACTGCTCGAGCGCGTTCTCCAGCGGCCGGGGGCGTTCTTCCAGGCCCAGGCGGTCGATCGGCTTGGCCTCGTTCGGATAGACCCGGCCGTCGAAAGAGACGAGCGCCACGAGATCAGTCGGCAGCGGTGTGCGGGCCGATGTCATTTGGCGCCGGTCGCCCTCCCCTCGGTCCGCACCATATCCAGGAAGTACTTGTGCATCCGTGTATCGTCGGTCAGCTCCGGGTGGAACGACGTCGCCAGTAACGGCCCCTGCCGCACTGCGACCGCCCGCTCCGCCCCGCCTTCTCCCGCATAGCTCGCCAGCACCTCGACGCCCTGCCCCACGCTCGCCACAACCGGCGCCCGGATGAACACCG
>JANLRX010000463.1:0-2075 GCA_031362025.1 Chloroflexota bacterium | reverse complement strand
CGCCGGTGTTCTTCTCGTGGCGCAGCACCGTCACGCGCGGGTCCTGGGCCGCGACTTCCTGGGCTCGAGCGTAGGTGTCGTCGGAACTGGCATCATCCACCACAACGGCAGCGTCGACGAACTCCGGCAACCCCCGCAGCGTTTCGCCGATCAAGTTCGCCTCGTTGTAGGCAGGGACGACCACCGTGATGTGCTTGCCTTTGTACATCTAACCGCCCACTTCCATGCAGCCGTCGGCGTCGATGAGGTACTCCCGCCCGCATCCCGGGCAGTTCGTGTACCCCTCGTCCGTCAGCTTAGCGGCGCAGCGGCAAACCCAACCTACTCGCGCCGCCGGAACCCCGGCGACGAGCGCGTGCGCCTGCACGTTCTTCGTGACAACTGAACCGGCGGCGATGAGCGACCACGCTCCGATCGAGATGCCGGGCAGCACCGTGGCCTGCGCGCCAACCGACGCTCCTTCGTGGACTATCGTCCGCTGCTGCGACCAGTCCGCCTCGTCCTTCAGCGCGCCGTCTGGTGTGACCGCGCGCGGCACGCGGTCGTTCGTGAAAACGGCGTGGGGGCCGATGAACACGCCATCTTCGATCGTGAGCGGGCGGTAGAGTTGCGCGGCGTTCTGCACCTTCACCCGGTTCCCAACGACGACGTCCTTGTCCACGTATGTGTCCTTGCCGATGATGCACTCCCCGCCGATCGTCACGCCCTCGCGCACCTGCACGTTGTTCCAGATGCGGGTGCCGATGCCGATCTTTGCATCAGGGGAGACGTCCGCGGTCGGGTGGATGAACGTGTCGCCCATCTATTCGTTCGGGACGCGCGTCAGCGGCCGCGGCTCCGGGCTGACCACCGTCGTCGCCGAGGCCAGTATCTGCTGGCACAACTCGACCGCTGCGAGGCCCAGTTCACCGTTCGCTTCCGGCTCCTCGCCCGTCTCGATCGCCCGGAAGAACGACTTAAGTTCCGCCTTCAACGGCTCTTCGCCGGACGCCTTGATCGTCTCGCGCTCCGGCTCGCCATAGCGGGCGATCAGCTCCAGGTACGAGGCCGTCGACTCGATAACCTGCCGGCGGTACATCTCGATCGTCTGCGTGATGTAGTTCAACTCCGCATATCCCGCATCGCCGACGACGGATAGCGTCCGCACCTTCACCGGCGTCACCCAGTTCACCTGGATCACGCACGGCACCGTGTCGGCGAGCAGCAGCATATCGGCGTAGTCCTCCGATGGCCCGCCGGTGAGCCGCCCGGTGACGGAACTGAGCACTCGCAACTGCTGCCCGAGCAGGTATCGGATCACGTCCAGGTCGTGCACCGCCAGGTCTACCACCACGTTCGTCTCGCTGAAGTGCGGCGACGGCAGGCCGACCCTTCGCGCGGACACCGAGAGGATGCGGCCGAGATCGCCGCTGTCCATGATCTCCTTCAGCTTCCGCACCGCCGGGTTGAACCTTTCGACGTGCCCCACCGCCAGCCGCACGCCCTTCGCGCGGGCCGCGTCGATGATCGTCCGCGCCTGGTCGGGGTGCTGGGCCAGCGGCTTCTCGACGAGCACGTGGCTCCCGCGCTCGATCGCGTCAAGAGCGACCTGAGCGTGCAAAGGTGTCGGCACCGCGATGACAACGGCGTCGGGCTTCTCGGCGTCCAGCATCGCCAGGTGGTTGGTGTAGGAGCGGCAGTCGAACTTCGTCGCGAGCTCCTGCCCGCGCTCCTCGCTTGCGTCGGCGATGGCGAGGAGTTCGGCTTCCGGCAGCTCGTGCAGGCAGCGGGCGTGGTTCGCCCCCATCCGCCCCACCCCGATCACGCAGGTGCGGATCGTCACGACTTCGTGCTCCCCGCCGTCGTCAGCGAAGGTGCGATTGACGGAGCACGTGTCGCTGCCTTTTGCTGGCGGAGCGTTATCACATAAGCCGCGAAGCCCAGCAGGCCCGTCGGCAGGTTGATCAGCAGCCGGTTGAGGATGACGATGCTGCCCGCGGTCGTCGTATCCACGTCGTACGCCCGCAGTAGTGAGAGCATCACGGCGTCCGTCGCGCCCAACCCTAGCGGGAGGCCAGACGCCATACCCGCCATCG
>JANLRX010000452.1:0-3878 GCA_031362025.1 Chloroflexota bacterium | reverse complement strand
GAGTAGCAAGTAGAGTAGTCGGTGACAGATGTAAGTGATGTAAGTAAGGAGCGACGCATGATCCTCGTTCGAGACAAATCAACCGGCGCCGAGATCGGCACGATCAGCGACGAGCAGCTGCAGGAGCTGGTCGACCACCTCGAAGAGGAGTCCAGCGACGACGCGGACTACTACATCACGCGTGAGACCGTGGACCTGCTCGAGGAGCAGACGGGCGACCCGGACCTGATCGCGCTCCTGCGCAAGGGACTCGGTGACCGGCAGGATATGGACATCCAGTGGGAGAGCGCGTAGACCCTAGCGCTTAGCGAGACGCTCGGCGAGCCAGACGGTGTTTGAGAGCAGCATGGCGATCGTCATCGGGCCGACGCCGCCGGGGACCGGGGTGATCGCGGCAGCGACTTCTCGCACCGAGGCGTAGTCCACGTCGCCAACAAGGCGGCGGCCGGATTTGCGGGCCTTGTCCTCGATCCAGTTGTTGCCGACGTCGATGATGACGGCGCCGGGCTTCACCATCTCCGCCGTGATCAGCCGCGGGACGCCCATTGCCGCGATCAGGATGTCCGCTTGCTTTGTGAAGACGCTGATGTCGGGCGTGCCGGTGTGGCAGAGCGTGACGGTGGCGTTCGCCTGTCCCGACTTCTGCATGAGGATGTTCGCGATCGGCTTACCGACGATGTTCGAGCGCCCGCAGACGACGACGTGCTTGCCGGCGGGCGGATGGCCGGAGCGATGGAGCAGCTCGACGATGCCGGCGGGGGTCGCGGGCCAGGGCGTCGGCTCGTCACGCATGAGGCGCCCGAGGCTGGTCGCCGTCACCCCGTCGGCGTCCTTGCCGGGGTCGATGACGCCGATGACTGCGGACTCGCTCATCTGCTTCGGGAGGGGGAGCTGGACGAGGATGCCGTGGAAGCGCTCGTCCTGGTTCAGGTCGAGGATGTGGGAGACCAGCCGGTCCTGGGTGGTGTTCTCGGGGAAGGCGAACGTATCGGAGTAGAGGCCCGCCTGCTCGGCCTTGTCGCCCTTCGACTTCACGTACGAAATCGATGACGGGTTGTCGCCGACGACGACCAGTGCGAGGCCCGGCGTCACCTTCAGCGCCTTCGCGCGCTGGCGTACTTCCTCCCGGAGCTGCTCGGCGATGGCGTTCCCGTCGATGTCTACGGCTGTCACAGCGCCATCATATTGCCGCCGGCTCCCAGGTGCTACGCAGCACGATTGCTGGCCTTTTCCCCAAACCGGTGACAGCGCGGCCTTGTGAGACAATCGTGGTGGGCATACGGTTGAGCCCAGACCAACCTCAGGAGGCCGACGATGGAGAACGGGACCAGCACGAGCTCTACTAAGACATCGCCCAACATCATCCACGAGCCGGGCGTGTACCTCGTCGGCAGGCAGGATGTGGACCGGGCGGAGATCGACCGCTTCCTGGGTGACCACGATATGACGTGGGAGACCGACACCGAGGTCGGCGCCGAGCAGCTCGTCGAGGCGGGCGGGCGGCTGTGCTACGTCTCGTATGGCAAGGGGCGCAAGACCAACGCCGACTACATCACGAACATCCTCAGCCAGAAGCACGGCTCGGTTCTGGAGCACGCCGTCTGGAACTTCATCATCAGCGGTGTCTCGCGCTCCTTCACGCACGAGCTGATCCGCCACCGCGCCGGGTTCGGGTACTCGCAGCTCTCCCAGCGCTACGTGGACGAGTCGGACGCCTCGTACGTGGAGCCGGAGATTATCGCTGCCGACCCGGTGCTGCACGAGAAGTGGCTCCGCGCGATCGAAACGGCGCACGAGGCGTACGAGGCGCTTACCCAGGGCCTCGTCGACAAGCTGGCGGAGCAGGGCGTCGCCGGGACGCACCGCCGCAAGCAGGCGCGAGAGGCCGCGCGCTCGGTACTCCCGAACGCGACCGAGACGATGATCTTCGTCACTGCGAACGCTCGTGCCCTCCGCCACTTCATCGAACTGCGGGGCAACGAGGGCGCGGAGGCCGAGATCCGCCGCGTCGCCGTGCAGTTCCTGCGCCTGATGCAGAAAGAGGCCCCGAACCTGTTCGGCGACTACGAGGTGCGGGCGCTGGAAGACGGGCGCGAAGTGACGTTTACGGAGAACGAGAAGGTCTAACGCGGGCTCTCTTGTAACTCCAGACAGATGCTCGTAACATCGCGCCTGTGGCAGAACAACGAACGAGCCGATTCCATACCGTTGGCGACGGGAGCGGGATCGGGCGTGACAACGCCTACACAACGGAAGAGGTCGCGCTCGCTCTGCGCAACCACGGGCTTCCGCTGGAGGGTCTGCGCTATCCGATAACGCCGACCGGGATGCACTATGTGCTCGTCCACTTCGACATCCCGGCTGTGGACGAAGCGACGCACACGCTCGAGATTGGCGGCCTCGTGCAATCGCCAATGCGCCTCTCGATGGACGAGATTAGGGCGCGACCTTCCGTAACTACCGCTGTCACGATGGAGTGCGCGGGCAACGGACGAGCGTGGATGTCGCCGAGGGTGATAAGCCAGCCGTGGATGGGCGAAGCGATCGGGACGGCGGAATGGACGGGTACGCCCCTGGCGCCGCTGCTTCGGGAAGCGGGCCTGCGACCAGAGGCTGCGGACATCGTCTTCACCGGAGCGGACCAGGGAGTTCAGGGCGACGAGGTGCAGTACTACCAGCGCGCCTTGACCCCAGCCGAAGCTACCCGTGACGAAGTGCTGCTCGCGTGGGCGATGAACGGCCGCGAACTCGAACCGCAGCACGGCTTTCCGCTACGATTGCTCGTGCCCGGATGGTATGGAATGACGAGCGTGAAGTGGCTGACCTCAATCGAGGCGATTGATCACGAATTCGGTGGGTACCAGCAGGCCGTGGCTTACCGGTACGCCGACGCCGCGGATGATCCCGGCGAGCCCGTCAGCCTGATCCGGCTGCGGGCTCTGATGGCGCCGCCCGGCATCCCGGACTTCCTCACGCGAACTCGCCTTGTGGAGGTGGGCCCGGTGTTGCTCAACGGTCGAGCATGGGCGGGACGTGAGGAAATCGCGCGAGTGGAGGTGAGCACTGACGGTGGCAAATCGTGGTCGGCTGCCATGCTGGATGCGCCTGCCGGGCGCTATGCCTGGCGCGGTTGGTCATACGAGTGGAATGCGACACCGGGAAGACACGTGCTTTGCGTGCGTGCGACGTCCGCCGACGGTGACTCGCAGCCGGACGAGGCGTGGAACGCGCAAGGGGTGGGCAACAACCAGATCCAGCGCGTCGAAGTGATCGTCGAAGCCGAACTCTAGCTCCTAGTCCACCCACACCGTGTCACCCCGCCGCACCATCCCCCCGCGTTCAACCAGCGCATAGACGCCGACGTTGGCGTTGTTGTGCTGCGCTGCCGTGCGGAGGACGCCGGGGTCGCTCGGGAGGTCGTCCTGGGCGACGGTGGTGACGTTGCAGCGGATCGTGGGCATCATCACCTTGATCCGCACGTCGTCGCCGATCGTGATCGTCTTGCCGGGCCAGTCGTTCTCCGCGAAGCCGGTGACGTGGTCCGGCGTCTGCACCACGAGGTTCGGGCGGAAGCGGCGGGCCTCGAAGCGCGACTCCGGGCGGAGTGAGCGCAGGGTGTCGAGCGTGGCGGTGGTCAGGATGTGCAGCGGGCCGAGGTCGAAGAAGCCGTTGACGACGGGGAACGCGAGCGGCGGTATCTGGTCGTCGCTCTCCGGCATCTGGCCCAGTGGGTACGATTCCAGCACCAGCTTCTCCGGCTTGTCGCTTGTGATGCGCGCTTCGAAGCCGAGCAGCGTTGCCAGCCGGGCGTCGATATCGGGATCGTTGGTCGAGAGGCGCTCGCCGTCCGGGAGGGTGAAGCTCAGCTTGCCGCTGTT
>JANLRX010000427.1:0-9367 GCA_031362025.1 Chloroflexota bacterium | reverse complement strand
CGCCGAACGCGCTTGCCAGTGTGCCACCAACGCTGAAGGAATGACTGCCGCCAGCACCCCCATGGCGAAGGCCGCCAAAGTGTTCCAATCCAGACTATTGTCCGAACTGGCAAGTGCCATGAATCCACTGTGGGCAGCGCTCGCAGTTAGGAAGCTAATCGATGCTCTCCTCTTGGCTGATTTCGGCCAATTATCGACCATACCTCCGAGCTGTCAAGGCCGGAGAGGATCTTTTCCACGTAGCGCAAGCATGCGACGTTTCGCGGCCCCTAGCGACGTATGCCGGAGACTTCCTCCCTGACTCCAACACGCAGATAGCTCTACTTAGGCATCTTGGGAGAACCGATGCTATGTCGCGAAACGTCGGGCTGCGCGTTCTGTCGAGTCAAGTCCCTGGCTAACTGTCTTGCAACGATGCGACGGGAACCAATCCCGCTAAGGGCGCATAGAGGATAGCGAACTCCCTCGCGGGCATCCTGTCGTAGGACATCACAGCGCCTAACGCGCGCAGAGCGCAAAGCACGAACACATCTCCCTCGACAGTCGCGCGATTGACATGCGCAGAAGCCCACTCACTGTTTCCGACGAAGCGGCCCATCGACTGATAAACGTCAGCCAACCTTTCCGTGCCCTTGTTTGTAAATTCCTCGATCTCTCGCGCGGCCTCGATGAACGCCTCGGGCTCCGCCATATCCTGTAGAGTAAGCGCCCGATCAATTTCGTCGACTCCTACAGCCCGTTCAATGGCGTAAGCAACGCCGATGACTTGTTGCTGCTCCGGACCCTCTATCGCACGCAGCCTACAAACGAACCTACCCCATGGCGTAGCGGGTGGAGGAGCAATAGCCGATGCCAGCCCTGGGCCCAGCTGTGCGATAGGTATGCTCTCGGCGAACGGAGCGTAGCCAGCGGTTACCTGCGCCTCCGTCAGTTCCCCGGCCAACGCAATACTGAGCGCTGCAATCGTTGCGCTGTGGCGACTGTCGCGCCTAATCTCGGCAGGAATCCGCTCTTCCACCGCCTTACTTAGCTGATCGGCACCTTTCCCCCCCAGAGCCATCAAACCCGCCAACGCTATTCTGTCCCAGCTGTACCAACCGTACGCGGCGCGGACGCTCTTCTCCGATTCTTTGATCGTTTGCCACTCTTCCACCTTGACCCATTTCAATCGATCGAGAAACCGTTCCGCTTGCGAGCCGTTCAGTCTGGGATGCTCCCAAACATCTGGCGCGACTCGACTAAGAACTTTCCAGACCGCGAGATTTGGCAGGTAGAAAACGTAGGATAGGAGACCACCAACTACGCCAAATGGTACGCCAACGGCCCACCACAGGCGTTCAGGAAGTCCGGCGTTTCTGGGCGGACTCCCGAGGACTTGCGGTTTCGTCGGCTTTCTCATGGATGCGTAATTCTAGCACTGCTAGCGACCCGGGCCTTGGGTGCCACTAGGAGGGTGAGCCAGTCGAAGAACCCCCCTTTCGCCGAGGGCGAGCAGCCACCCTCTACAGGTGCGCTCAAAGGCGGAACTGGCACCTTGGCACGGGCGGAGGGATTCGAACCCCCGACCTACGGTTTTGGAGACCGCCGCTCTTCCAGCTGAGCTACGCCCGTACACAACAAGCCGCGGGCTCGTCGCCCGCCTTGCCAGTATAACAAGCCGCCTTCAGGTGATACAGGTCACTCGACCGGCGCGGGGCTTCCGCCTAGACTGGCGTTACTGAATCGCCCCAAGGAGGAACACCAAATGCCCGCATTCTTTGTTCACGGCGTCCCCGAGACGCACCAGATCTGGGACGGCATCCGCTCGAGAATCACCCGCAAAGATGTCATCGCCGTCGACCTGCCCGGTTTCTCGACGCCTGTGCCGGAAGGCTTCGACTGCACCAAGGAAGCGTACACAAACTGGCTCATCGGGGAAGTCGAGAAGGTCGGCGAGCCCGTCGACATGGTCGGCCACGACTGGGGCGCGCTGCTCACCCTGCGCGTTGCCTCTCTGCGGCCAGACCTGATCCGCACCTGGGCGGTTGGCGGCGGCGCGCTCTCCCCTGACTACGAATGGCACGACATGGCCAAGATGTGGCAGACCCCCGGCGTCGGCGAGCAGGTGATGCAGGCGATGACCGGCGATGTCCTCAAGGCCGCGCTCTCCGACGGCGGCGTGCCAGCCGAGGCGAGCGATGCCCTGGCCTCTCACATCGACGACAGGATGAAGGCCTGCATCCTGCCGCTGTATCGATCCGCCATCAACGTCGGCAAGGAGTGGGACGCCGAGCTGAAGGACATCCCGAAGGCCGGACTGCTCCTCTGGGGCGCCGACGACCCGTATATGCAGGTCGCGCACGCACAGTCCCTCGCCAAGAAGGTAGGGGCGAAGATCGTGTCTCTGCCCGAGACCGGTCACTGGTGGCCCGTGCAGCGCCCCGATGAGGCCGCGAAAATCCTCGAGGAGCACTGGGCGAGCGTGTAACACCCCACGCACGAGCGGGGTTCGTACTTACAGAGGGCAACCGGACGACACGGCGCCTCAGCGTGCCTCTGTTCTCTGTTGCCCCACGTTTGACCCGAAGGGAGTCCCCGCAACCCGAATGCCGAACGAAGACGACGATAGCAAGCTGGTCCTCCGCCGGGGGAAGGCCGAACACGGCTGGCACGAGCCGTCCGGCTACGTACCGCCGGTTCAGAAGGAGCCGTTCCGGTTCCGGCCGAAGTCTGACCCCCCTCCAAAGACGCCGGCAGAGCATGCCAGCGTCTGGGCCGGGCGCGTGCGTCTCGGCATCATCGCACTGGTCACGGTCTCGCTGGGTCTCCTTGCGCTCCAGGCCTCGGTGAAGGGGTTCAGGGCGGAGGGTGTGAGCATGGAGCCGACGCTCCACGATGGCGACCACATCGTCGTCAACCGGCTGGCCTACGCGCAGAAGGACTTCGGGCTGCTGGACTGGGCACCGCTCATCGATCCGTCCTCGCGGTGGAGTACTCCCGAGCGCGGCGATGTCGTCGTGTTCCGCTCGCCGGTCGATGGCCGTGAGCTGGTGAAACGCGTGATCGGGATGCCAAGCGACTCGGTCTCGATCCAGGGCAATAAACTCTACATCAACGGCATCATCTTCGCGGACCCCTGGGGTGCCAACGAGACGACTTGCAACGCCGGTGGAGACTGCGCGTGGCATGTGCCCGACGGCGAGTACTTCGTTCTTGGCGACAACCGCCAGGACAGCCGCGACTCCCGCGAAGGCTGGACCGTCCCCGTCGAGAACATCGACGGCAAGAAGCTGCTAACTTACTAGCGGCTTTTGTCTTCCCTGACCATAGCAACCGCAAGCCCGAAATTGTTTGTCATTTTCGGTGTTTCGCGGCCTTGACAGCCTGTCGCACTGGGGCTACTCTGACGTGCACGTAAGGGTTGCCCGCAGGGTGTACCATAGGCCGCGCACAAGCGCACAGAGGAGGAAGCCAATGTCCGACGTACTTTTTGACAAGCGCCCCAACGGTGTTGCCGTCATCACTCTCAACCGGCCCGATAGCCTGAACGCCATGGGCGGTAACCTCATGCCGCTGCTCTCCCAGCATCTCCAGGAGTGCTCCACCGACCCCGATGTGCGCTGCGTCGTACTGACGGGCGCGGGCCGGGCCTTCTGCGCCGGTGGCGACGTCAAGGGGATGGCCGCCGGTCGTGACATTCTCGCCGCGATAAACGAGGGGGCGGGCGGCGGTAATGGCGGCAAGCCCGCGTCCGCCGCCGCACAGTTCGCCAAGGGCCTCGCGACGCTCCGCCAGTCCCAGAAGGCGACGAGCTACATGCTGCACACGATGCCCAAGGTGACGATTGCCATGATCAACGGCCACGCGGTCGGCGCCGGCCTCTCGCTCGCCCTGGCCTGCGACATCCGCATCGCCTCGGACCGGGCGAAGATCGGTACCGCGTTCCGGAACGTCGGCTTCTCGGGCGACTTCGGCGGCTCGTACTTCCTGACCAAGATGGTCGGCACTGAAAAGGCGCGCTACATGTACTACACGGGCGAAGTCGTCGAGGCTGACGCGGCGTTGCAGATGGGCCTCGTTAGCAAGGTCTTCGCGCACGACGACCTCGAAGCCGAGACTCTGAAGATCGCGGATCACATCGCAGCCGGCCCGACGCTGGCCTACGCGCGGATGAAGGAGAACCTGAACCGCGCCGAGACCTCGGACCTGGCGACGGCCCTCGACGCGGAGGCCCTCAACATGGCGCTCTCCGGCCAGACCAAGGACCACCAGGAGGCCGCCCGAGCGTTCGTCGAGAAGCGCCAGCCAGTCTTCACCGGAGAATAGTGAAGAGTGAAATTTGAATAGTGAAAGTGTGGGAGTCGGTGCCGCTAGCAAGCGGGACTTGCCTGAGAGAACGTTCGAATTCGCTAGGCAGATCGTGGAGTTGTGCCGCGCTCTAGATCAAGCGCCGGGCGTCAGCCGTACGCTGGCAAACCAACTCCTTCGGGCAGGCACCTCAATTGGATCTAACGTAGAGGAGGCGCAAGCCGGCCAGAGCCGGGCCGACTTCGTTGCCAAGGCTTATATCGCCTGCAAAGAGGCCCGGGAAACGCACTACTGGCTTCGCCTCCTCGCTGCGAGTGGAGTCGTCCCACCGGAACGGCTTGCCGACCTCACCAACGAAGCTAACCAACTCGTCGCGATCTTAACCGCCGTCGTAAAGAACGCCAGACGAAACGGAAGGAACCCCGATGCCGCATAATTTCACTATTCACTCTTCACAATTCACTATTCAGTGATGCCAGGAGTCGAAGCAGACAACTACCGCGGCTTCGAGCTCACACTCCACGACGCGGGAGTCGTGCTCATCACGTTTAACCAGCCCGAGCGGCTGAACGGGATGACGCAGGACATGAAGCGCGACCTCGTCGAGGTACTGCAGACCGCGCAGATGGACGAGGCTGTGCGCGTCGTCGTCTTCACAGGTTCCGGGCGCGCGTTCTCCGCCGGCGACGATATCAGCGGCCGTCCCCGGGACAGCGCCGGTGCCCGCGCCCTGATGCCGCGCATACCCGGCGGCCACGACACGCCGATCGGCACGTACGAAGGACTGCGGGTGCTCTCGCAGTCGCTGAACCTGGCTGTACGCAACCTGGACAAGCTCTCGATCGCTGCGATCAACGGCGTGGCGATCCAGACCGGAATGTCGCTCGCGCTTTCTTGCGACTTCCGCATCGCTTCAACGGAGGCGCGGATCGGCAGCGGCACCCTGCGCTACGGCTTGATGCCGGACGAAGGCGGCCAGTTCCTGCTCGTGCAACTGATGGGCGTCGGCAAGACGATGGACTTCCTCATGCGCAACCGCATCGTCTCCGGCGAGGAAGCGCTCGAACTGGGACTCGTCCATGAGGTCGCGGCGCCGGAGCAACTACTGGACCGGACTATGGCGCTCGCCAGGGAGCTGGCGACAGGCCCGCAAGTGGCGATGCGGCTGCTGAAGCGCTCGATCTACACAGCCGCCGAAGCAACGTTCGCGCACGCCCTCGACGACATCGCCACGAAGACGGCCGTCTCCGACCACCACCCAGACGCTCGCGAAGGCGTGCAGGCCTTCCAGGAGAAGCGCAAGCCGAAGTTCGCCTAGCGTGGACACGGAACGCGCGGCACTCAGGACGCTGGTGCAGCGTTTTGCGCCGGGAGGCCGTCTCGTCCGCCGAAGCACGCTGCACGGCGGGATCAGCAGCTGGATGGATGTGCTGACGATCGACCACGCAGACGGGACCCGCCTACAGGTCTCGTTACGACGCTCGGATCCCGACCCGACCGATCACTCCTACGTCTCGCCCGCGCAGATGACGTCCGACTTCGCGGCACTCGGCTGCATCAAGCGAACGGGGCTGCTCGCGCCCCGCCCGATTTTTCTCGATGCGGATGGGGAGATCTTCGGCGTTGCGGCGATGGTCATGACGTTCCTACCCGGGCGCCCCGTGTTCAAGTACGCGCACCCAGCAGCCTGGACCAGCGCGATGGCCGCGACGCTGCACCAGATCCACTCCGTGACGCCGAGCACCTGCGATCTCGCGAGCCTGCGGCTGAGAGGCCGCGACTGGGCACGCAACCGGATCGCGACGCTGCGCACCTGGGCCCAGACCGACGCGCTTGCAGCCCGGGCGCTGGACATCGCGGACTCGCGGCTGGACGGTATCTCGTTTCTCTCCCCAACGCTGGTCCACGGCGACTATTGGACGGGCAACACGATCGGGTATCGCGGGAAGATCAGCGGTGTCGTCGACTGGTCAGGCGCGTCCGTTGGTGAGCGCCGGGTGGACGTCGCCGGCTGCCGGCTGGACTACGTTCTGGCCCACGGCGAACCGCTAGCCGACAAGTTCCTGGGCGAGTACGAGCGTTTGTCCGAACCGATGCCTGAGATGTGGTTCTTCGACCTGCTCCAGGCTATCGATCCGCTACTCGAATACGAGCACTGGATCGAGGGCTACCAGAGCGCCGGAATGCAGATCAACCCCGCGGACGCAGAGGCGCGGCTGCGGATGTTTGCGACGAATGCTATCGAGGAGTCGCTGCGCTAGGAGAGCACCAGTTCGGCGGCGGTCTGAAGCATCTGTGGCGGGCCGCTGATCATCATCGTCGTCAGGCAGGTGTCCTTCCAGCGGGGCAGCTCTTCGCGGATCTTCTCCATCGGCCCGATCAGCGCCACGTCTTCGACGAGGCTCAGCGGGATCATCGCGGTGGCTTCCTGCTTGTTGCCCTGCAGGTACAGCTCCTGGACCTTCTGCGCAACGTCTTCGTAGCCCAGCCGCACGAACACGTCGTAGTGGAAGTTCGCGCCCTTCGCGCCCATCCCGCCCATGTACAGCGAGAGCATCGGGCGGATGAAGTTCGCACCGGACTCCAGGTCGTTCGTGACGATAATCGGCACCAGCGCGGCGACCTCGAAGTTCTCGGGCTTCTTGTCCGGGCCGGCGGCTGCGAACCCGGCCTGTAGCGCCTCGCGGTAGAAGCCGTCCATCTTCGGCGAGAAGAACAGCGGCAGCCACCCGTCGGCGATCTCCGCTGCGAGCGCCACGTTCTTCGGCCCCTCGGCCGCGAGATAGATCGGGATGTTCGGCCGGAACGGGTGCAGCGTGCTCTTCAGCGCCTTGCCGAGGCCCATGCCCTCTTTGGCGGGCATCTGGTAGTGCTTGCCGTTGTACTCGACGCGTTCGTCTCGCGCGACGATCTTGCGGATGATGTCGACGTACTCGCGGGTGCGCTCCAGGGGGCGCGGGTACGGCTGACCGTACCAGCCCTCCACCACTTGCGGGCCGGACGCGCCGATGCCCAGGATCACGCGCCCTTCGGACAAGTGGTCGAGCGTCATCGCGGCCATGGCGAGGGCGGCGGGGGTGCGGGCCGAGATCTGCGCGATCGAGGTGCCGAGCTTGATCTTCTTCGTCTTGGCGCCCCACCAGGCGAGCGGCGTGATGGCGTCGGAGCCATACGCTTCGGCAGCCCAGACGGAGTCGTAGCCGAGGTCTTCCGCCATCGCGATCGTCTCGTCGATGCCCGGGGGAGGCCCCGAGGACCAGTATCCCGTGCCGAGGCCCAACTTTAGCTCTTTACCCATCGAATCCCTCTTTCCAACGTCTTATGGCTGAACCGCAGTATAGGCGAGTATCACTCAAGCCGCAGCAGGCGTCTAACCTTGTGCGGAACCGATACGTTCTGCGTTAGGTCTAGCATTGCTCCGCCCCACCGCGCTTGGATAGACTGGCCCAAACAGCCACTTTTGTATATGACAGACACTTCAACGCAACCGTCCATCGCCTACTTCTCCATGGAGATCGGGCTGGATCCCAACCTACCCACGTACAGCGGCGGTCTCGGCGTCCTCGCCGGGGACAGCCTCCGCGCTGCGGCTGACCTGCGCCTGCCGATGGTCGGGATCACGCTCGTCCACCGCAAGGGGTACTTCCGGCAGGAGCTGGACGCCGACGGCAACCAGACCGAAATCCCGGACTCCTGGTCGCCGGAAGAGCACCTCGAAGAGATGCCGCAGCGGATCTCCGTCGAGATCGAAGGCCGCACCGTGCACCTCCGTGCGTGGCGGTTCATGGCGAAGGGCGCGCCCGGCAACGAGCACGCCACTGCGATCCCGGTCTACCTCCTCGACGCGCTGCTGCCGGAGAACGACGAGAGTGACCAGCACCTCACCGACGAACTGTACGGCGGCGACCAGCGATACCGGCTGTGCCAGGAAGTGATCCTCGGCATGGGCGGGATCGCGATGCTGCGGGCGCTCGGGCTCGACGCCATCCAGACGTATCACCTAAACGAAGGCCACTCTGGCCTCCTTGCCCTCTCGCTGCTCGAGGAGCGGATGGAGGGCGACGACCCAGCCAGCGTCACCGAAGACGACATCGCGGCTGTGCGCCGGAAGTGCGTGTTCACGGTCCACACGCCTGTTCCCGCAGGCCACGACACGTTCGAACGCGAGCTGACGAAGTCCATCCTGGGTGAGCGCCGCGAGAAGCTGCTGGAGCTGTGCCCGACCGCCTTCGAAAACGGCACCTTCGACCTGACCGCGTTCGTGATGTACTTCGCCCGGAGCGCCAACGGTGTCTCGATGCGCCATGGCCAGATCTCCCGCGATATGTTCCCGGAGTACCACGTCGGGGCGATCACAAACGGAGTGCACGCCGGCACCTGGGTCGCCGAGCCGTTCGCCCGCGTCTTCGACCGGCACATGCCGGAGTGGCGCCAGGACACCGCCTACATGCGCTACGCCACCGGCATCCCCCTGGACGAGTTGCGTGAAGCCCACACCGAGGCGAAGAAGACGCTCCTCGCATACGTTGAAGGGAAGACCGGACTGGCGCTTGACCCGACCGTTCTGACGATCGGGTTCGCGAGGCGGGCGACGGGCTACAAACGCGGCGACCTGATCTTCTCGGACCTCGACCGCTTGCGCCGGATCGTGCAGCGCGTGGGTCCGATCCAGGTGATCTACTCCGGCAAGGCGCACCCGCGGGACGACACCGGCAAGCACATCATCCAGCAGGTGTTCATCGCCGCGAAGGAGCTGGCCGACGTCATCAAGGTGACGTACCTGCCGGACTACGACATGTCCGTCGCGAAGTACCTCTGCGCGGGCGTGGACCTCTGGTTGAACAACCCCCAGAAGCCGCTCGAGGCGTCCGGCACCAGCGGGATGAAGGCGGCGATGAACGGCGTCCCCAGCCTGAGCGTGCTGGATGGCTGGTGGATCGAAGGCTGCGTCGAAGGGATGACGGGCTGGGCGATCGGCGACGAGAACCCAGCCGACGAACCGGCGGAGGTCGCCTCGATGTACGACAAGCTGGAGTACTCCATCATGCCGATGTACTATCGGCACCCGAACGAGTTCGCG
>JANLRX010000380.1:0-6027 GCA_031362025.1 Chloroflexota bacterium | reverse complement strand
TCCGGGATCACGAGGTCGACGCCCAGCATGTCCTCGTCCGGAAACATCAGGCCTGCGTCGATCAAGACGAGGTCATCGTTCGTTTCGAGGATCATGCAGTTCTTGCCGATCTCCCCGAGGCCGCCGAGCGGTATGGCTTTCAGCGATTCAGTTGTTGCCATGTTAGAAGAGCCGCATCTGCTCTACTGAGGGCGATGCGGCGGCGGTCACCCCGGCAAGCTCGCGCTCCGGATCGGGGGCCGCGCTTCGAGAAGCCGAAGCGTTCTCCCTCACCTTGGCCAGCGCCGCCGGGATCTTCGAGAAGTCGTCGACGATCACCTGGCGCAGGTTGCCGGCGTGGAGAGCCGCAGCTGGGTGATAGATGTGCATATAGTGTTGTTCGCCCAGCCGCCGCAGCTGGCCGTGCACCTTGCCGATCCTGTCGTTCGGGAAGAACCAGGCCAGCGAGAACCGACCCAGCGTGACGATCAGCTTCGGCTTGATCAGTTCGATCTGGCGCAGTAGGTACTTTCGGCAGGCCTCCACCTCGTCGGGCAGCGGGTCGCGGTTGTTCGGCGGCCGGCACTTCAGGACGTTCGTGATGTACACGTCCGAGCGCTTCGTCCCGATCGATTCGAAAAGCGTGTCCAGGAACTTGCCCGCTGCGCCGACGAACGGCAGCCCCTGCTGGTCTTCGTTGTATCCCGGCCCTTCGCCGACGAACATGAGCTCGGCGTTCGCAGGGCCAGTGCCGGGAACGGCACGCGTGCGGGTGGCGCAGAGGCCGCAGTCCGGACAGACGTTGATCGCGGCGTAAAGGACCTCTAGTTCACTCACTTTAACAAATAATAGCGCTGTGCCTGCGAGAGGGTCAACGAAGCACGCTACTTATCCACGTCCTGTGTCGCCTCGCGCCGTGGCTGCACGAACACCGCCAGCACGATTCCCAGGAAGTACAGCACGATGATCGGCCCCGCCACCAGAAACTGCGTTACCGGATCAATCGTGGGCGTTACGACCGCCGCCACCACGAATGCAGCTACAATCGCCGGCCGCCACCAGTTGAGCAGCTGGCGGGCGCGAACGACCCTGAATCGGGCCAGGTACATGATGATCAGCGGCGTCTCGAACGACACGCCGGTCCAGAAGAGCAGCCGCGTCACGAAGTCGATATACGCCCCGATACGAATATTCGGCTCGGCAAGGTCCGTGTTGAAGTTCAGCAGGAAGTCCAGCGCCGGCGGCAAGGCGACATAATACGCAAACGCCACGCCCGTTAGGAACAACCCCGTCGCGCCGACAACGGTGCCGTACAGCCATATCTTCTCGCCCGGACGCAGCGCCGGCGTCACGAACCGCAGTACCTGGTACACGATCATCGGCATCCCCAGCACGAGCCCGCCAAGGAGCGACACCCGGAAGTACGTCACGAAGTTCTCGAACGGCTCGATGAACTGGAGCTGGAAGTCCGGGTTCTTATCTTCGGCTGGCTGCTTCAGAAAGTCGATGAACTCGTCCGCGAAGAACGCCGAGATCGCCAGCCCGATGACGACGCCGATCGCCGACATCATCACCCGATAGCGGATCTCCTTCAGGTGCTCGACAAGCGTCAGGTACTTCTCGTCCCGGTCAGCGTCGGGCGCCGGGGGGACGTCGTGCGTGGCGGTGCGTGCCATGTCAGTTACCGGGGAGCGCGGCGCTAAGCCTGCGTCCCGTTGGAGCCGTTCTGGCGATCGGGTGGCAGCTCCCCGCCGGGTTCAACGATAGGCTTCGTGGGGTCGAGTAGTTGCTGCAGCGTCGGTGTCGCCTTGAGAGCGTTCTTTGGCTCCTCCATCACGCGCGTCATCGTCGCCGTGATATCGCCGCCATGCTTCGTGAGGGTAGTGCGCACATCGTTCAGTTCCTTGCGCATCTCTTCGTACTCGCGCGTGAGCTGCTCGAACTCCTGGCGCAGCGGCCCCACAGTGCGGTCCGCCTGCCCGCGCAGGAACTTGATCGCCTTCGCGACCTGGACAGCCACTTCCGGGAAGCGCTCGGGGCCAAGCACAACGACCGCAATGATGATTACGAGCGCGGCCTCCAACGGGCCGACGCCAAATAGGTTCATATCTACCTAAGGATACGACAATCCCCCGCCATACGGACGGGGGATCGGGTCAAACGCGCGGTTAGAGGCTAGTCGTCCTCGATGCCGTGCTCGTTGATGAAGTTGACCGCGTCCTGCACGGTGGCGATCTTCTCGGCATCCTCATCGGAAATCTCGATCGCCTTGCCCTCTTTGCTGAACTCTTCTTCGAGCGACATGATCAGCTCGACGAGGTCCAGGGAGTCGGCGTTCAGGTCTTCCACGAACGAGGTTTCGGGCTTGATTTCGCCCTCATCGACGCCCAACTGGTCTGCAATAATCTTCCGGACTCGTTCGAAAACGGCTGGCACGGGGGTTACCTCCTTGGCTCGGGGGCGGCGAGGGCGCTCACAGAGCCCAGCACACCATTGATGAATCGTGGGGAATTTTCGCCGCCGTACTCTTTGGCAAGCTCGATTGCTTCGTTTATAGCGGCCCGCATCGGCACCTTATTATCGATTACGATCTCGTAGACCGCAACTCGCAGGATGTTCCGGTCGATCGCCGCGATCTGATCCAGGGGAAACGCCGGCGCTGTCTTGCGGATGATCTCGTCGATCTCATCCCAGTGATCCACGACACCCTGCGCCAGTTCTGTGGCAAACAGCCGCACCGACTCCGAGGCATCGAGCGTCTCCGCCAGGTGGTCCACGCTACCCTTCGTCGGATGACCGACCGTATCCAGCTCGAACAGCGACTGCAGCGCGATCATCCGCCCCTTGTGCCGCTTTCCCTTCACAGCCATTAGAGGCCCAGCCCGCCGTCCACGGAGAACACTTGTCCCGTCACGTACCCCGCCTCTTCCGACGCCAGGTACACCACCATCGCCGAAACGTCTTCCGGCGTCCCGTTGCGGTCGATCAGCAACCTCTGCTTCACCCCAGCGACGATCTCCGGCCGGATGTCCTTCGTTAGTTCCGTGATCACCAACCCCGGCGCCACGAGATTCGAGGTGATGTTCCGAGAGCCGAACTCCCGCGCCACCGCCCTCGTGAACCCGATCAGCCCGGACTTCGCCGCGGCGTAGTTCGCCTGCCCAGCATTCCCGGCCAGCCCGGACACGCTCCCAATGTTGATGATTCGGCCCCAGCGGTTCTTCATCATCGGCCTCAGGGCAGACTTCGTGCAGAGGAAGACGGCCCGTAGGTTCAGGTCCATCACCTCGTCCCAGTCCTCCAGCGACATGCGCAAGATCAGCGTGTCGCGGTTGAACCCGGCGTTGTTCACGAGGATATCGATCTTCCCATACGTATCGACTGCGGCCGCGACCAGGCGCTCGGTGTCCTCGGGCCTTCGGACGTCACCCTGCACCGTAATCGCCTTACCGCCGGCCGCCTCCACTTCCTTTACCAGCGCCTGGGCCTGTTCCGCGCTCGAGTTGTAGTTCACGACCACGCTGGCACCTTGTCCCGCGAGCTGACGACTGATCGAAGCGCCAATGCCCCGCGATCCGCCCGTCACCAGCGCGACGTGCCCGCTCAGGTCAAACATTGGAAGCCGCTCCCAGCGCCGCACTCTCGTCCAGCGGCGTCAACTCGAAGTCGGGGTGACTGCGCTTCAACTGGTTCGTCAGGATGCGCCCCGGTCCGATCTCGATCACCCTGGTCACGCCGTTCGCGAGCAGGAAGTCCATCGACTGGTACCACCGCACCGGCGACCGGATCTGCTGCTCGAGGTCGGTCCGAACCTCGCCCGCGCCTGCCAGCGGCAGCGCACTCACGTTCCCGATGACCGGGATCGCTGTATCGCCAATCGCCGCACCACCAAGCACGGTCACAAACGACCTCGCCGCGCCCACCATCAGCGACGTGTGAAACGCCCCCGAGACGTTGACCGGCAGGCCACGCCCGCCGCGCTCCTTGGCGAGCGCACATGCCTTCTCTACCGCCTCCGGCGTGCCGCCAACAACCGTCTGTGTGGGTGCGTTGTAGTTCGCCACCTCCGCGCCGCTGTCCCGGCAGATCCCGGCGACCGTCTCGTCGTCCAACCCCACCACTGCGGCGAGTGTCCCTCGCTGCTGTTGTCCGGCTTCTTCCATCAAACGCCCACGCTCCCGTACCAAGCGCAGCGCGTCATCCAGCGCCAGAGCACCGGATGCCACCAATGCGCTGTACTCTCCCAGGCTATGTCCGGCGACAAAAGCAGGCCGCCGGTCCAGCGCACCGTTCTCCAGCGCCGCCGCGAGGACGGCGATCGAAGTCGAGAGGATCGCGGGCTGGGCGTTCGCGGTCGAGGTCAGTTCGTCATCCGGGCCGTCCGCGCAGAGGCCGGACAGGGGGAAGCCGAGGGCGCGGTCGCTGATCTCGTACACTTCGCGGGCCACGGCGGAGGCAGCGCGGACTTCGTTGCCCATGCCAGCCTTCTGGCTCCCCTGTCCGGGGAAGACAAGCGCCAGCCCGGAATCCGTTGGTAGCTGGAGGAGGAGGTTGGAAATCTCGCTTGCGGGGAACGCAGCCTGACTCATACGGTCGCTACGGCGAGACCGAATCGCGTTCCCGGGTCAGTTGCCCGAAGTGACAGTCCGGGTTCGGGCAGCGCCCGAAGTCGTCCAACCGGGTGCGGCAGAACGTGCAATGAGTGGCGTCCCAGTAGATGAAGTAAGTGATCGCCGCGGCGCCGGCAAGCAGCAGGCTGAGCGCGGGAAGGGCAACGAAAACGCCTCGTCTCATAGCGTGAGGCAGTATAGCATGCGTTGGTCTCCCGACAGGCTACTGTGTGGGTGGCCGGGCGCGCTCGCGGCCGACGGCCAGGACGACGCGGCCGTTGTATGTGCCACAGATGGGGCATGCGCGGTGCTGCGGCTTCGGGCTTCGGCATTGCGGGCAAGCGACCAGTGACGTCACAGTCGCTCGCAGGTGTGACCTGCGCCGCTTCTTGCGTGATACCGATGTTTTTTTCTTTGGCAGAGGTGCCACTTTTAACTCCCTTCCTGCTTCTCGTTCACCAGGCCCGTGAGCGCGCTCCAGCGTTCATCGATTGGCTGTTCGCATTCGTGGGTGCCGGCGTTCAGGTCTGCCCCACAGATGGTGCAGAGTCCGGCGCAATCGGCCTGGCACAGAGGCTTTGCAGGCTCAGACATCAGGATATACTGCCGCAAACCTTCCCGCAAATCCAGATCGAACCGTTTGTCGACCCGGAACACCTCGCCCTCTGGGTCATCGATCGTCACCGGCGACCCCGTGTCGGCGTCGGTGACGGGCACGTACTCTTCCTCGAAGTCGATGTCCACCTCGACCCGCGCGTCCTTCAAACACCGCGAGCACAGCGCGTCCATGTAGCCCGCCGCGCGCACCTTCGCCAGCAATCCGCGGTCCGTCCGCAGCAGCCGCAAGACGCCCTGCAGGTCGAGGATCGTGCCGTCGTCGGCCTTCAGCTCCGCCTCTTCCAGGTCGAATTCGTTGACAGACCCGATGGGCTGACGGAGTTCGTTGAGAACGTTAATGACAAGCATCGTAGCGATGGGAGGGTGATGTTCGGAAAGAGGCTTATCGAAGCGGCAAAAAACGTTGCAATGCTTCTCTTCCCAAGTCTATAATCCCGTCGCAGCGCTGTCCATCCCGCCCCACGGGCCCGACCCCGCCGCACCCTGCCTTATGAGTGCTATTGACGAACTCTACGCCCTGCAAGATACGGACATCGCCCTCGACAAAGCCCTCGCAAGACTCGCCGAAATCGAAGAGTCTTTGGGCGAACCAGAGGAGTTAATCGCTACCCGCGAATCCGCCCGTACCCAGTCCGCAGAAGTACACGCCCTCAAGGTCCTGCAGAAGGACGCCGAGCTCGCCGTCGACGACATCAAGGGCAAGGCTGCCGAGGTCGAGAAGAAGCTCTACGCCGGAACCGTGAAGGACCCGAAGGAGCTCCAGAACCTGGACAAGGAACTCAAGTCGATGCGCGAACAAGTCAAGACGCGCGAGGAAGAA
>JANLRX010000317.1:0-2068 GCA_031362025.1 Chloroflexota bacterium | reverse complement strand
GTCTCGGCCCCCAACCTGGCGACCCGCGCCGGCATCGTCTACCTGTTCCGAGGCGAGGATGACTTACCGAGCAATGCTGTAGACGCGAGCTTGACGCTCGCGGGATTCGATCCGGGAGATGTGCTTGGCACGGAGATCTTCGGGTCGCCACCGATGACGGCAGCGGACATAGACGGCGATGGTAACGATGAGTTGCTGATCTCAGCGCCTCAGGCAGACGGCCCGGACAATGCGAGAACGGACGCCGGCGAAGCGTACATCATCTTCTTCGGCGCTACTCCGTGAGCGAGATACCGTAGATCGCCGCGTGAGACCCATCGGCGGCCACGGCCTGAACAAGCAGCTCGCTCTCTCCGTCCCCGTCCAGGTCAACAAAGGATAACGCCGTGCCAAGTCCGTCGCCAGTCGCAGCACCAAGGACACGCAGGCTCGCATCGCTGACGCCCTCGACGCCATCTCCAGCACGAAGCAAAGTGACGATACCGTTGCCAGCTAGCTCGCCGGACGACGCGGGTGGAGAGCCAGCGGCAATCGAGAGCCTCTCTCTTGATGAAACCAGACTCGCTGGGAAGAACTCCCCGGCGGCGGCGCCGTACAGCACATCAGCACAGTCACAGACCTCTAGATCGATTGTCGCCGCCGTGGTTGCGAGCGTGTGCACGAAGTACAAGCGGCCGACGCCGGGCTCCGGGGTCACCGCCGTTGGGGCGGAAGGGGCAGACGCCGCGATCTCTGGAGAGCCGTCTCCATCAAGGTCAGATGCGGTGATCCCCGTGCCGAGCGTGTAACCTGCGGCACCGCTGATGGTCACGTCCGCGTCGCTTCCGGTTTGGCGATCAGGCGGATCATCGGCACCGAAGAAGACGAACACACCGCCGGACTCGGCGGCCTCTCCGCCTGCGCCGTCGTAGCCACTCGCGGCGACGATGATGTCCAGCATGCCGTCACCGTTGACGTCGGCTAACCCCACGTCGCCACCGAACTGGTCGTACTGGTTGTCGCCCGTCAGCCGCAGGTCATCCTGGTCCCGCGCGATAGTGATCGTCCCGCCGAGATCGCTGGCCCCGTAGACGACGTACACTTCGCCGACGGTTGTCCGGGTGCCACCGGGGGGAGTGTTGGGAATCCGTCCGGCATACGGGGCGCCCATCACAAGATCGTCAATGCCGTCGTCGTTCAGGTCACCGATCGCGAACGCACGGCCGAGCGCCGAGTATCCCTCCGCCGGCTGCACGGTCAGGTCCTGGACCTGTTCGAGGATATCGAACGCCCCCCCAAGGCTCGACCGTCCGAAGATCACGTACGCCTCGCCCATGTCGGTGCGAATGTCCACGAGACCGTTTGAGGCGGGTGCTCCAACGACTATGTCATCGATGCCATCGCCGTTGAGGTCACCAGCGGCAACTCCGCCGCCCAGGTTGTCACCCAGCTCCGCCCCCAGGACGACGACGCCAGCGGTGTCCGCGGCGTTCGAGAGATCGACAGAGCCGCTGAGGGGGCCGAACAACACGTATGCTTCGCCGCCATCCTGTCGCCCGTCGTCCGGGCCGTCGGCAAACGGCGCACCGATCAGGAGGTCAGTCGCACCGTCATCGTTGAAATCGCCCGAGGTGATCGTGTCTGGCCAGCCCGTCTGGAAGTCGCCTGGGGCCAGGGTGATCGTCAACTGCGCTTCGGTTGTGGCGAGATCGATGTCACCGTCAGCGGCACCAGGCTCGGAGTCATCATCGCCGCACGCGACAGCCAGCACGACGATCAAAGCCGCAGCGGCCAAAGCGGCTGCGCGCCTCACGGCGTGGGCGTGGGAGTAGCGGTTGGAGTATCGGTCTCCGGGAAGACGAGGACCGGAACAAAGGTCAGGGTCTGAGCGACCTGGATGGCGACGTCTCGGGCGTCTTCCTCGACTTCATCGGTGTATTCGCCGTCTTCGTAGCTGTAGTAGCTGACGATGTTCACGAAGATATCGAAGCCCTCCCGGAAGACGTGATACGAAGTGATCTCCGCCTCAGGCTCGGTCCCTGGGTAGTCCTGGCAGACGAGCGCGGGCTCGCCGGCCAGCGTCACGCTC
>JANLRX010000233.1:0-1691 GCA_031362025.1 Chloroflexota bacterium | reverse complement strand
CTCAGGGACCGTCAGATCCAGCGGATCCTCGCGATACAGCCCCAGTTCATCGACTACACGCCAGGCGAACATCGACTCGTCCCCGCGCGAGGCAGTGACGTTCGCTGTCAGCAGCGCCAGCACGTCGGCGTCGGTCAGCGCGTCGTTTCCGTCAAGGAGACCGGCCTCGCTGAGATAAAGGGTGAGCGTGGTAAGCCCGTACAACTGCCGAGCGACATGGTTTTCGGCCATGGTCTCCGATTCGAAAGTGTACAGGTAGAAGTCGGTCTCGAGGTCCACTTCGGCGCCGGCCAGGATTTGCTCCCCGTCGCCGGTGTAGACACCGACGTCGAGCGCTGGGTACACCTTCGCGATCAACAGCGCTTCCGCCTCACCGGCGTCCGTAGCCTCGTTTAGCTGCTGCACCAGACCTCGCGGGCTACACCCATCGAGCGTCTGCGTGTCGTCGTGGACATGGCGGAGGATGCGGAGCGAGTCGGCGGCGTTCATCGCGTCGTCGCAGTTCACGTCGCCGTTCTCGGCGGCACACTCTGTCGATGCGTCGAGTTCTGCAACGGAAAGTATGACTTGAAGTGAATCGATCGTGTCGGCCGTTCCGCTGCAGTCGACGTCGCCGTGGATGCCGAGCGAGGCGTTCCCGCCGCTGGCTTGCTGGAACGCGACCAGCAGCGAGATCGCGACCGCCGCGCCTAGAGCGAACCTGAGGAAGGGTGTTGCCAGAGATGAGCGGCGGGTATGCGTATCTTTCTGATTGGCCATCGATGACCTTCCTTAATCCGAAGTTGGATCAAGTTCGGGTCAACACCAGGGGTCCGGTCGGACCTGCGGGCCAAAACTCACGCCACTTGGCGCGGAGTTTAACACAGGCGTTGCGATGTTCTTACCGCACCGTAGGGGCGAGGCATGCCTCGCCCCTACGGTGCGCTGTGTTCCTGCGCTACTTGCGTTCCAGGTCGAGCGAGATGCTGTTCATGCAGAAGCGGTTGCCGCCGCGGTCCTTCGGGCCGTCCGGGAAGATGTGCCCCAGGTGCGAGTGGCAGCGCGCGCAGCGGACCTCCGTGCGCTGCATGCCGTGCGAGCTGTCGTCGATGTACTCGACGGCGCCGGGGAGCGCTTCCGTGAAGCTCGGCCAGCCGCAGCCGGAGTGGTACTTCGTCTCGCTATCGAAGAGCGGGTTCGCGCAGGCGCCGCAGCGGTAGAGCCCGGCGTCTTCGGTGTCGGTGTACTCGCCCGTGAAGGCACGCTCGGTGCCGGCCTTGCGGAGGACAGCGTACTGCTCCGGCGAGAGGACGTTCTTCCACTCGTCTTCGCTCGCGGGAAGGTCCTTCAGGCCGGCCTCGGTGTCGCTCGCGCCGGCGATCGGCGACGGGATGCTACAGGTGACGCCGGTACCCTTCAGGCCGCAGTAACCGTGCGGGACCTTGTGCAGGTACTGTTGGTGGTAGTCCTCGGCGTAGTAGAACGGCCCCGCCTGCGCGATCTCCGTCGTGATCTCGTTCTTGCCGGCCTTTCGCAGCGCCCCGTTGTAGGCGTCGCGGGCCATTTCGGCGGTCGCGCGCTGGCCGTCCGTCGTGTAGTAGATAGCGGAGCGGTACTGCGTGCCGACGTCGTTGCCCTGGCGCATCCCCTGCGTCGGGTCGTGCTCCTCGAAGAACGTCTTGAGCAGCGCTTCGTAGGTGACCTTCGCCGGG
>JANLRX010000232.1:0-9804 GCA_031362025.1 Chloroflexota bacterium | reverse complement strand
TGCCGGCGCTTATCGACACGATCTGAAACATGCTCTGGTTGAAAGCAAAGTCGACCTGTGCGCCTGAGGTTGGAACGTCTGCGTTTTGAGTTAGCGTCACGACAAAGTTCGTGTTCAGCGTCGCAACTGTATTTGTGGCGGGGTTGACGCGAATGTTGCCAGTGGCCGCCGCTGCGGGGATCACGGCCCAGACGACCGCGATCAAGACTGCGGCCGCTGCCGCGAATAGGCCTGCCATCTGGTAAGGCCTCATCGTTTTGTTCACACGTGACCTCCGTCTTGCGGGGCCGGGACCCCGTGTACTCCCTGCGGTTGCCCTCCGCCCAGCGGACGGAGGAGGGGAAGGAGGGAGCGCTCCAGCACTCCCCCCTTCTCGGTGATGATGACTAGGACTTCCGGAGGGCCAAGCCGCCCCCAACCGTCGCGAGGAGCAGCGCGCCGAGGGCGGCTGCGATCACGACGTTGAGAACGGACACACCGCCCTGCGATTCGCTGGGGGAAACGATCGCGTCGACAAAGCCGCCAACGCTAATCGGGCCGTCGATGATTAAGCCGGCGCCGGTCGAAGTCGTCGTGGTCGGCGCACCGTTGATGTCGATCATTCCGGTGTTGGCCAGTTCGATCTCCGTCGATCCGCCGTTGTTCAGGACCTGCAACTGGAGGGTCATGAACAGTGCGTTGCCTGCCGGGACCGAGCAGTTGCCCGGCGCGCAGTATGTCGTCAGGTTCTCCAGGATGCCGTTCGCGTTGGCGGAGGCAATGGACTGGGCCTTCGTCTGCGGCGCGATGCCGGACAGCACTGTGGCGCCAGCCCAGGCCGGGCTTGCCTGGAAGTCCAGGATCGCGAAGCGGGTCTCGTCGAAGACGAAGTCAGCACTTGCGCCGGTGGTCACGACAGTAGCGTTGTGGTGCAGTGTCACTGTCAGGGCGGAACCCTGGGTCAGTGTCGTTGAGGACGGGGTCACGGTCATCGTCGCGGTACCCGCGGCCGAAACGCTTTGCGCCACCATGAGCCAGCCGAGAACGAGCGCCAGCACAGCCGCAATCGTGAAGACCCCGAGCGCCCTTCGAGTTCTTTCGGTAATCATGTAATTCGTTTCTCCTTATCTGAAGGTTGGACTAGGGGTACACCGGGGCCGCAAAGCCGGGGTTGCCCCACTTGCCGGTGACGACACCGATGTCGCCGAGGCTGACGTTGCCGCTGTTGTTGGCGTCGGCACGGATCCAGCCAGTGCAGGCCGTGGACTGCCCCCACTTCGAGGTGATCGCTCCCAGGTCGCCCAGGCTAGTGCTTCCGTCCATGTTGATGTCCCAGTCCGGGATCGCCTGGGAGGAAGCAGCGCCCAGCGGCACGAAGCCGGTTGCGACGATTGCATTCTGGCCCTGGGGCCCGAATATGTTGTTGATGAAGTCGTCCGCGTGGACGGTCTTCGAGTCGTCGATCCGGAGGGTGCCGGTCGGCGTTGCGGCGTTCTCGCGCACCATCATGTTGAGTTGGCGGATCTTCGAGTACGAGCCGTTCCCAACCGTCGTTGGGTTCGCGGTCGTGTTGTCGAGGGTGAGCGCCTTGAGGTTCGGAACGTCAAGGTTGGCTATCGACGTGTAAGCGATGGTGTAGTCGGTGGCGGCAGCAGCAACGGCCATGTCGTGCGACTCCTGCAGCCGGGGCAGGCCGGTGGCGGCGACAGTGAGCGCCTCGCGGCCAGAGTTGATCGCAAATTGGGCAGCGCTGATGAAGTCCGGGTGGCTGCCCGACGATGTGATCCTGGACCGCGGCGTGATCTGGGTTGCGGGGCCGCCAAGGCCGAAGTCAGCCCAGGTAGCAAGCGCGTCCTGGACGCCGTCGGAAGGAGCGTCGTCGCCGCTCTCCCAGATGGCCCGGACCTGCGTCGTCGTGATGTTGCCGATGAACGACATGTTTGCGGAGTTGCGGACGCCCATTACAAAACCGTCGCTCGCGATCTTGTAGACGTAGAGGCCTGCCGCCTCAGTCGGGGACAGCGGGCGCGAGGACATGCCGACGTTCGCGGCGCCGCTGCGGATGGCGCTGATGCCGGTGCCTGAACCTTCCCAGGGCGCACTGTTGACCTGAGTCGTGTTAGTGAAGAGCGATTCGTATTGAGGCTTGATTTGGTCAGCGATGGGACCCACCGTGGTGGAACCGATCACGCGGACACTAATCGGGCATTCGGCGACACCGACTGCGCCACTGCTGGGCCAGGCGGTTAGAGACAGCAGGATGGCGCCCAATAGTCCCAGGGACACCAGGCGGGCCTGCTTCGTGAAAAACGTCATAGGTTTAAACCTCCCTCAACGGTTGCTGTGTGGTGGCTGCAACGCGTGCTTCCACAGCCTTCTGCTGGATATGCGCGCCCTGGGTCAGAAATAGGCGGTCCCCCCTTCTCAATCGCCGCACCCCCGCGGTTCTAGATTTCCTCGGTTGGCAGCCTCTTCCCGACGGTCCGATACGAACTCGCCTGATTCAGCTGACCTCCACGCAGATGCTAGACGCGTTACGTAACAATGCAGCAACGTCGCGTAACAGCAACGCAAACATGAGGTAAACATTCGAGGGGCGTCTTTAGCGCCCGTTAGAGCATGCGGCGGACGCAGAACAGCCGCCTCGCGTTTGCGAGGCGGTCGTTCGAATGAGCGACAACCTATCGCCGGCGCGTGACCCGGGCCAGGACGAAGGCGCCAGTCATTGCGGCGAAGGCGCCGGCCAGGAGCCAGAGGACGGGCGTGGAGTCGCTGGCCACGGTGCCGCCGCCTCGCGGCAGACCGGTCAGCGATAGCGGTGCGTTGACCGACACTTCGCCCTGGGCGCCAGCGGCGGTGACTCCGATGAGGTTTCCGGCGGTGTCCAGCATTTCAAGGTTGGTCAGCTCGATCTTGGTGGTCCCGCTGACGCCGGCCTTCGCCTGGATCTTGATGGTAACGAACTCTTGTTGGCCGCTGGCGATTGTATTGGGCGGGATGACGAATGCGCTGACGGCCTGGAGCAGGCCTGTGGTGTTCGCGGCGGCGATTGCGGCAGTTCCGGTCACCGGCGCGACGCCCATAACGAGGGAGGCCTTGGCGAAGGCGGTGCCCTTGGTGACGGTGACGATCTGGATCATGGCGGGGTCGAACTTGATGCTGGCCTGGCTGCCGGTTGTCGTCTGGTTGGTATTCTGCGTGAGGGTCAGGATGTACTCGGCACCCGGTCGGACGGCGAACGTAGCCGGGGTTATGGCGATGCTCGCGACGGGGACAAGGGTGGGGCTTGGAGACGGGGTGACGGATGGCTCTGGCGACGGAGATGGGGACGGCGTTGGAGTCTGCCCAACGGGAGTCGGGGAGGCGGTTGGACCAGCAACGGTAACCTGGCCCTCCTCGCCTGTCGTGGGAACGTCGTTGCTCTGGTCGTCCGTCGTCTCGGTATCTGACAGAGTGATCGTGCTGACGCCGCCGGAGGCGCCGGCTTTAAACGTCACGACTATTACTTCGGAGTCGCCGGGGGGCGCGCCGCCCGCGCCGGGCAGGAAGAAGGCCGCGACGTTTTCCAGTTTGCCCGTTGTGGTGTTGGCTTCGGCGATCGCCTGGGCCTTCGTTTGGGGCGCAACGCCGACAAGCGCGGTTGCGCCATCAAAGGGGCCAGCGAGCACCGTGTCGACGATCTGAAGCAACGTCTGGTCGAACTCGATGTCGGTCTGCACGCCTGAGACGATGACGTCAGAGTTGAGCTTGATCGAGAGCGTGAATGTCTCGTCCTGCGCGACCTGCTTGTCCTCTGGATCGACGCTGAGCGTGGACGCGGCGGCTGATACCGGCATAGCGTTGAGCGTGGCTACGAACAGCAGAGCGCAGACAGCGAAACAGGCTTTCCACATGGCGCTTGGCCTCCCCCTTGACTTCGGATCCCCCTGATTTGGGCGTACTGCAGAGGACTCTATGGAACCGGCGCGGCAGCATCAACGGGTTAAAGTAACGGGAAGTTAAACATCCTGTTGTCGAAGCGTTTACATAGCGCCCGTAGAATGCGAGAGGTGTCTCGCAGTCGCCTCGTTTGCCTGATTCTCGTCGCGGTCCTTGGCGCCGTTATCGCTTGCGGTGGCGACGATGATGACACTACGCCCACTCCGGAAACCTTCGAGGTGGCCGAAGGCGTCTTTGCGCACACGGAGTCGCCGCCAGCGTTGCCACCGGGGAGCGTGGCGTTGTCGGAGTACTTCGTTTTCGAGTCGGAGGACGACGCCAGTGTCGTTGCTGGCATCCCGTTGAACACCCCCCAGGAGTCGACGTTGAACATCGGGTTCTATTCGTATGTGAGTGGCGCATGGGGAGGGACCATCGGGGCGATCAGCCTGGAGCAAGGAGGCGCCGTCTTGCAGGGAGTCTTCCCGAGTGTACCGGCTAACGTGATCGCGCTGCAGATCAGCGGAACGACGCCCCCGCCGGTGCGGAACTAGGTAGCCTTTTTGGCTTGCGGGTGGCTTGCGGGGTGATTGGGTACAATGCGGGAAACGCGCCCGGCGCTCCGGTTGCGTGTGTCTGAAGGAGGCCCGCGATGACGTTGCTGCAGAGGAAGAACTTCTTACTGGCGATCGCTTGCGCGCTGATAGCGCTGCTGACGATCGCGGCGTGTGGCGGCGACGATGACGATCTCAGCGGCAACGACCCGGCCGCGACCGAGGAGTCGGATGACGGCGATGGCGGGGACGACGAGACGGCAGAGCCGACCGAGGATGATGGTGGCGACGACGGAGGCGATGAAGATACTCCGGAGCCGACTGAGGACGATGGCGATCGGGGCGATCCGCCGGTTGACGTGTGCGACCTGCTGACGACGGATGAGGCAGAGCGGACGCTCGGCGATCCTGTTGACGATCCGGCGCCGGACAACAGCGACCCGTACTTCAGCTGCACGTGGGAAACGGAGAACTTCGACGACGTGACAATTGAGATATTCGCGGAGTCGGAGCAGGAACGAGAGAGTTACTACAGCGCAACGTTCGAGCCCGAAGAGATCAGCGGCATGGGGAACAAAGCGCAATACACGGACCTGATCGGCCTCGAGGTCATGACCGACAACTACGTGGTGACTGTTACTATTTTCGACTTCGACCTGGACGAAGACGAGAAGCGCGATCTTACATTAGGGCTTGGTGAGAGGGTACTCGGGCGGCTCGACGACTGATCGCTCGTAAGGACGCAGGTGCAGCGGAGGTGGTGAAGCCCTTCGCGTGGCGTCCTGGGCGTTCTGTACAGTAGTGACCGATGAAAAACGCCGTGTTATAATTCGGCAGTTGCCCGTGGGTAGGCCCCGGTGGGCCATACTCGGCGGGCGTTTACGTTTGTACTGAGAGGGATTTGTGCGAGATTACGAGCTAGTGGTTGTGGTTCACCCCGATGTGGGAGACGAAGGTTTCCCGGAGACGCTGGGGCGCATCACGACGTTCATCAAGGACCGCGGCGGCGAGATCAAGAATGTTGACCCCTGGGGCCGCCGACGTCTCGCATATCCGCTTCGCCGCAAGCTCGAAGCCTACTACGCAGTCACCCACTTCGCGGCAGAGCCCCAGGCGATCCGCCCGCTGGAGGCCAGTCTTGACCTCGCGGAGGACGTGCTCCGGCACCTCGTGATCAAGATGGACGAGGAGAACTAGCGCCTTGGCAGGACTGAACAAGGTGATGGTTATCGGCAACCTGGGGGCAGACCCCGAGATGCGATATATGTCCGACGGTACGGCGATGACGTCGTTCCGGGTAGCTGCCAGCCGCAACTTTAGCGGCAAGGATGGCGAGCGCCGCGAGGAGACAGAGTGGTTCTCGATCGTCACCTGGCAGAAGCTGGCCGAGCAGTGCAGCCAGTTCCTACAGAAGGGCCGACGAGTCTACGTGGAGGGCCGGCTTCGTACACGTTCATGGGACGGCCCGGACGGCCAGAAGCGCTACCGCACCGAAGTAGTGGCCGATCACGTGATGTTCCTGGACCGCGCGGGCGCTATGCCCGGTATGGGAGACGACAACGACGCACCGGCATACAACAACCACGAGCCGGCACCTGAGATCGAACCAGAAGAAATTCCGTTTGAGTAGGACAGATTGATGACGACAGAAGACCCGACGACTACACCCGCCCCTGAGGCCCGCGACGAGGCGCCCGTTTCGGTAGCGACTTCGAGCGCGCCGGCAGGCGACCGGTCGCGACGCAAAATGGGTGTTGCCCCGCGCGTCTATGGCCCGCGCGGCGGACCGCCCGGTGGCGCCGGCGGCGATGAGCGCCCGCGGCGAATGGGTGGACGCAGGCGCCGGGTCTGCATCATGTGCGCAGACCACATGAAGTCGATCGATTACAAGAACGTCAGTTTCCTGCGGCGCTTCGTCTCGGACCGCGCGCGCATCGAGACGCGCCGGAAGACCAGCGCTTGCGCGAAGCACCAGCGGGCACTGGCCCGGGCGATCAAGCGCGCCCGGCACCTCGCAATGCTGCCTTACACTGCGGAGCACATCCGGGTGAGCCAGGGCCGCTAGCAGGCCCAGTACCCGAGGCATCGGCAGCAAAGCCGGACCCAAACCAGAAAGCGGGAAGATAGTTCATGTCCAGGCAAAAGCGAATCCCCACTCCATCCTGGCAGCAAGACAGCCCGACCCATCTAACCAGCAACCGCATGAAGTTCTACGGGCTCATCGGTGTGGTAGTACTGGTCATCGCCGCGTTTGGGGTGATCGGCTTCGGGTTCCTGTCCGACTACCTGAGCGACCGCAACCGCCCGACCTCGACCGCTATCCAGGTGGACGACTACCGCTATAACGTCCGCGACTTCACGAAGCGCGCCAAGATCTACATCGAGCAGATCGGCGGGACGGCCAGCGCTTCGATCATCATCCCCACCGTTAGCCAGCAGATCATCGAGGAGGCGCTCCTGACCAGGTTCGCTTCCGAGAAGGAAGTCTCGGCGACGGACGAGGAGATCAAGGGCCAGATCGCGACGCTGCTGGGGATCACGGCGGACGACGCGAACTTCGACGCCCGGTTCCAGGAAGAGCTGGCCAGCTCCGGCCTGAGCGAGGAGCAGTACCGCACGATGGCGACATCGTCGGTGTTGCAGACCAAGCTCATCGACAAGTTCGAGGAGGAGCTCCCGGCGACGGTGGAGTCTGTGCACTACCGAAGCATCCAGGTGGCCGACCAGACAACGGCGGACGACCTGAAGGCCCAGATCGACGGCGGAGCCGACTTCGCGGAACTGGCGAAGGAGTTCTCGCTGGACACGTCGACGAAGGAAGCGGGCGGAGACGCGGGCTGGATTCCGAAGGGTGTCGCGAACGAACAGTTGGAGACGCTGCTGTTCAGCCTGACCGTGGACGAGGTTGTGACATACCCCACCCAGGCCGGCGTAACGCTATACCAGGTGACGGAAAGCGACGACGCCCGCCCGATTGACGATGACAAGAAGACGACCCTCGCCACCGCCGACTTCAACGAGTGGCTAAGCACGAAGCTGGAGGCGGCGGACATCACCAACGACATGGACACGGCGACCGGCGACGGCGACAAGCTCAAGTACGTTATCGAACACGCTGGTCTGACGATTCAGTAAGGCAGGTCATGAACGACCGCGCCAGCGTTCGCATCGTCCTCCTGGGGCTCGGGACTGTCGGCAGCGGCGTCGCGCGGGCGCTGGTTGAGCGCACCGAACTGTACTCCAAGCGCATCGGTGTTCCCCTCGAGCTGTGCAAGGTGCTGGTGCGCGACCTGGAGAAGGAACGCGCCTTCAACGTGCCGTCGGGCCTCCTGACGAATGACCCCGAGGAAGCGCTGAGCACCGAATGCGACATCGTGGTGGAGACGATGGGCGGGGAGACGCCGGCGTACGCGTACCTTGAACGCGCGTTGCGAGACCACCACTACGTTGTCACCGCGAACAAGGAAGTGATGGCGAAGTTCGGGGCGGAGCTGCTGGCGATGGCCACCGGCGCAGGCGTCGATATCCTGTACGAGGCGAGCGTGGGTGGCGGCATCCCGATCGTTTCGCCGCTGAAGCGCGACCTCTCGGCAAACGACATCACGAGCCTGCGGGCGATCATCAACGGGACGACGAACTACATCCTGACGCGCATGAGCCGCGAGGGTACGGACTTCGCCGACGCGCTGAAGCAGGCGCAGGACCTTGGGTATGCCGAGCCGGATCCCACTAACGACATCGAAGGGCACGACGCGGTGTACAAGCTGGCGATCCTGGCGAGCCTGGCGTTCCACACGACGGTGCGGCCGGAGTCGATCTACCGCGAGGGGATAACGCGCCTTTCCCCGCGCGACTTCCGCTACGCCGCCGAGCTTGGCTACGCGATCAAGCTGCTGGCGATCGCGCGGCGGGACGCCAATGGGATCGAGGCGCGCGTGCACCCCACGCTCGTCCCGGAAGGCGAACTGCTGGCCCGTGTGGACGGTGTGCTGAACGCGGTCCAGGTGGAAGGCGACCTGACGGGCCGTGTGTTGTTCCAGGGAGCGGGCGCCGGTTCGATGCCCACGACCTCCGCGATCATGGCGGACGTGCTGGACGCGGCGAAGTCGATCGCGCTGGGGAGCAAGCCAAGCCCGTGGCGGTATACTGCGGACATGGCTGTCACGCCCCTCGAAAACCTCGTTAGCAGGCACTACATCCGCCTTGAAGTGGCGGACCAGCCGGGCGTGCTCGCACTGATCACGAAGATCTTTGGCGACAACGGAGTCAGCATCGCCTCGGTGATCCAGAAGGAGACCGACGACGCGGCGCAGACAGCAGAACTGGTGATCATGACCCACCCGGCGAAGGAAGCGGCGGTGCAGAAGAGCACCAACTCGATTGAGGCGCTGGACGAGGTGCTGCAGGTGGGCAATGTGATCCGGGTGGAGGCCTAGCGTGGTCGCCCGCCAGCAGAAGGGCCCGGCCGGCGAGAACGCCGCGGACTGGGTCGAGAACGAACTCCGCGAGACGAAGGCACGCCTGCACAAGGTCGAGAGCGAGCTGGCCCAGGCGCTGAAGCAGACATACAGCCTCGATGCTGACCTTCGCAAGCTTGTCGAGGGGATGGCGGCGACCGGGTCGGTTGAGGCCGCGCTGCAGGCGTTCCGCGAAGAAGTGCGGCAGGTGCGCGACCAGCTCGGCAGGGTGAACGACCGCCAGGCCGCGATCAACAACCGGATGGAGCAGATCACCAACCAGCGGCAAGCGGAACTGGGCCGCGACCGCCAGGATGTCGGCATCATCGCGAAGAGCCTGGAGGCGATGAACCGCGTCGTCGATCAGTACGACGCGCGATTCAAGACGATCGAGGAGGTCTCCCGGCGGATCGAGGACGATTTCGCGTCGGTCCGCATCTCCAACCAGGCGATCGAGCGCACGACGGACGAGCTGAACACCCGGAGCGCACGCACGCAGGAAGCGACGATGCGCATGGACCAGGAGTTCACGCGGCTCGCCGGGGCAGTCGAGAAGCTGGAGACGGGTGAAGAGACGGTCGTCGACCGCATGGCGCTGGTGCTGGAACAGCTGCGGCGCTCGCTGGAGCGGCTCGACAAGCTGGAGCAGCTAACAGAGTTCGAGGCCGAGATGCGGGAGGCAGTCCAAAAGGGCGAGTTCGAGCGCGACCAGCTCGTGCAGCGGATGGGCATCGCGGAGCGGCTGACGAACGACGTGGCGGACCGCGCCGATGAGTTCGCGCAGTCGCTGGCGCGGCTCGACCAGCGGACGCAGCAGCAGGCAGTCGAGTTCATCTCGCTCGCGGCGCAACTGCAAGACCTTACGGATATGACGAAGGCCGGCCTGAAGAAGGTGT
>JANLRX010000061.1:0-2546 GCA_031362025.1 Chloroflexota bacterium | reverse complement strand
CGTCACGCCGGCGCCGCGCAGCAGCGACGTCAGCGAGTCCTCCCAGACCTCGATCGAACCCCACGGCTTCCACAGAAAGTCGAGCGCGCCGCACAGGATGTCGTGGCGAGCCGGGATGCAGGGCAGGGAGCCGGTGTAGTGCCGGGTGAAGCGCAGCGCGCGCGCAGCCAGCCGGTCGAGGTTCGGCGTCGCGAACTCGCGCCCGCCGTACGAACCGAGCATGTGCCGGTTCAGGCTGTCGAGCAGGATAACGATAGCGTTCTTCGGCATCGCGGCCGTGGCGGACGCAGCGTTGTCGCTCATCGCTGGCACTTCGGGCAGAAGTGAGTGCTGCGACCGCCGACGACGACGCGGCAGATCGGTGTGCCGCAGTTGTAGCAGCCCTGATCTGTCCGCTGGTAGACCTTCACCTTCAGGTGGTGTTTCCCTTCGTTGCCCTTGCCGTCGACGTAGTCCCGGAAGCTCGAGCCGCGGTCGCCCAGTGCTTCGGTGAGCACGTCGATCACGGCGTCGTGGAGGCGTGCAGCTTTCGGGCCGCTGATCTTGTTCGCTGGCTTGCGCGGATCGATACCGGCGAGGAACAGCGATTCGTCGGCGTAGATGTTCCCGACGCCGGCCAGAACGCTCTGGTCCAGCAGCACGGACTTGATCGGCGCGGCACGGCGCTTAAGGAGCGAGCGGAACGCGGCCGTCTCGAACTCGGCTTCCAACGGTTCCGGGCCGAGCGAGGGGTGGACGAGCGCCCAGTCGTCGGTCAGCCACATCATCCCGAACTTGCGGAGGTCGTTGAAGCAGAGCCACGACCCGTCATCCAAACGAAACTTCGCGCGCAGGTACTTATCATCGCCACACTCGCCTTCGGAGTGCTGGAGGCGACCGGTCATGCGCAGATGAATCACCCACAACATGTCGCGGTCCAGGTTGAAGATCAGGTACTTGCCCCGGCGCGAAGTGCTCTCGATCTTGCGGCCGGGCAGCAGGCGCGCGAACTCCGCGGGCGGGAGCAACTGGACGAGACGCGGTGCATTGTCCGCAATCCACGCGCTGGTGATCGTGCGGCCGGTGACCAACGGCGCGAGGTCACGTCGTATCGTTTCGACTTCAGGAAGTTCGGGCACGAGGACAGTCTATCGCGGGTTACTGCAGGTTATCGATAACCGTCTGGCCGAGCGCGATCATTTGCTCTTCCGTCGGGGAGTATCCGGGCACACGCGGGCCGCCGATGTCATACGCGATGCCGTTGTGCTGGAAGTAGAGCAGCTTCCAGTCCGGCAGGTCGGGATAGACGACAGTGGCCAGCCAGGATTCGTCACCGAGGACGTCGTCCGAGTATGTCGCCTCGGCGTCAGGATTCGTGCTCTCGAAGGTTTGGCGGAAGAGCTCGGCCGTGTTGTTTGCGTTGTCGCTGATCGCGCCGAGGTCATCCAGGGAGAGCGCGCACTGGCCTGCACAGTCCGGCACGTCGAGGTAGATCGTGCAGAAGTGCAGCGTTCCCGGCCCGTTGTGGGGGTCAGCGATCAACCCCGCGTAGCCAGTGATGCTCTGTACATCCGCCGGCGGAAGCAGCTCGCACAACGTGAAGTCCCTGGGAGATGCGGTCGGTGACGGCGTAGTGCTCGCGGTATCGGCCTCATCATCGTCGCCACCGCATGATGCGAGCAGCGCCAGCACCACGAGACCAGCACACGCAGCGAGCAGTCGGACCGGGATCACGATGGCGCCGGCGTCCCGAGTTTCGCCAGCACGGACTGCGCAATGGCGATCATCTGCTCGCTGCTGAACCCGTGGTCGTCGCCAACCGGACCGGCTAGCGCATACGCAACGCCGCCGTGCTGGAAGTACAACATCCGCTGGCCGGAGAACACCCCACCCTGGGTAACGCCGAGCCATGAGCTGTCCCCGACAACGTCTTCCTCAAAGCTGACTTCGCCGTCCGCGTTAAGGTCGATGAAGCCCTGGCGAAAGATGTCGGGGCTTGCCCCGGTGGAGTCGCGCGGCTCGCCAAGGTTGTTAAAGGCGAGCGTGCACTCTGGATCGCACTGCGGGATGTCCAGGTAGTACGTGCAGAAGCTATCGACGGTGCCGGAGTCGTACGGTTCGACGCGCGTCACCGCCTGGCCGGTGATCGCTTCAACGTCGCCAGTGGAAAGGAGCGTGCACAGCTCCTTTCCGCCGGGGCCCGTGGGTACAGGTGACGGTGTGACCGCGGGTGCTGAGTCATCGTCTCCGCAACCCACGAGGGCGACGAGGCAAACTATCACGATGGCGGCGAATACGATGCGGTGCATGCTGCTACTCCGTCACTTCGACACCGGGAGTAACAGCGGGCTGGTTCCGGTACAGGAAGATGTACACCCACATCAGTCCGATGACGCCGAGGATGATCGGGCTAAACACCAGCCCTGCGCCGATCAGCCCGACGATGACTGCTGTGATTCCCACGACGCTGACTCCGGACGTAAAGCGCGGGATATACGCCTGCTTGTTGAGCACGGTACTCAGCAGACCCGGAATGATAATAATGTTGCCGGCGGTGATCAGCGCGT
>JANLRX010000217.1:0-3191 GCA_031362025.1 Chloroflexota bacterium | reverse complement strand
GTGCTGGTCTCGCTCCGCCACGCTGGCGCCGCCGAGATCGTCGTCCAAGACGCAGGCCCCGGTATCGAGGCAGACCAACTGGAACTCATCTTCGATCGCTTCCACCGCGCGCCAAGCAACGAGGCGCACACCGGTGGCGCGGGCATCGGACTCGCCATCAGCCGCTGGATCGCGCGCGTACACGGCGGCGACCTGCGTGCGGAGAGTGAGATCGGGCGAGGGAGCCGCTTCATCGTCACGCTGCCGCTGGCCAGCGTTGACGAACCAGTGTCTGTCTAGACGGCGGGTGTAGTCGGGGGAGCGGGCGGAGCACCGCGCCGCGAGCGGTTGTACAGGAATGCACCACCACCTCCGAGGGCCAGCAGAGCCACAAGGCCTCCGATGATCCAGGGCAGTGCGCTGCCGCCATCGTCCTCTTCGCCATTCCCGGTCGGTGTGGCGGTCTCTGACGGCGTCTCGACTGTGACCACCCGGGCGTCCGCGTCGTCGCAATCGCTGCCGACGCGGATCTCGGCGTCAGTTATCGGCCCGTCAAAGAGGGCGTCGCCGTTCTCGTCGCCGATGATCTCGCTGTCCACGTTGCGGAGCAGCAGACCGCGGTCAGGCTCGCCGTTGTTGTCGACGTCAATCGCCCCGATCGAGACAGGCGACTCGCCTTCGCCCACCGCTTCCATCGTCAGCCGCAGGAGCACGCCGGACCCGCTCTCGGGTGACAACGGGTCGGCGGTGTCCACCGCGCCGGCGCCATAGCGCCCCGTCGTGTTCGGCGTCTGCACCGACGCGTCCAGAGCCTGCCCGCCGCTCGCCTCGAGGAACATCTTCGCGTCGCGGTCAGTGATCTTCAGGACGTCCGGGTCATAGCTGACGATCGCTTCCCACGCGATCAGGTCCTCGATGTCTTCGATCACCACATCCACGTTGAACACATCGCCCACGTCAGCACCGGCGCAGTCCTGCACATCGCCCACCGTATCCGCCGTATTCCCGGTTGGAATCGCGTCCACGGCGAGCGCCGCGTCACCCGCGGGCGCCGTGCCAGATGGCGTAAACGTCGGCCCAGGGGTGTCGTCAGGTCCCGGACTGGCCGTCTCTCCGTCCGGCGTCGGCTGCATCTGTCCTCCGCCGACTGGCGGGGTTACTAGCGGCTCGCCGGGGATGTGCGGCGCTGGCGTCGCCTCCTGGCACGGCGTGTCTACCGCGATCTCAGCGCCAAGCACCTCGGAAATGGGGTACTTTCCGTCGCCGCCGCCTGCCGCCGCGCCGGAGACCACCAGCGGATAGTCCGTGCCTTCAGTGTTGTCGACGAGGACGAGGCTGGTCTTGCCCGCCCCAACAGCCTCGATGGTCAGGCGGCTCAGGACCCCGCCGCCGCTCTCGATCGTCAGGCTCAGGTCCAGGTAGTCCACCCGCAAGTTGCCAGTCGTCGCTGGGAGCAGCTCGCCATTGATGCTGTTCGTCGCATCTCCATCGATCTGTTCGAAGGCAGAGCTGCGGCCACCCGCCTGCACGAGGAAATCGTTATCAACTTCCTGGATCTCGATGACGCTCGCGTCAAACAGCAGGTTGTACGACATCCCCATGATGCCGCCGCCTGTGTCCGTGCGGGCCGGAATCGACGGCACGTAGACGTCAACCGTGAAGGTGTCGCCGGTCGCCGCTTCACGACAGCGCTGGCTCTCGCCGAGCGTCGTAGCGTCGTTGCCCTTGGAATCGGTATCGATCCCGACGGCGATCGGCGCCTCTGCCTGGAATGAGAATGCGGTAGTGGCGCTGAGTGCCAGCGCCACCACCGTAATAATCGCTAATCGAGTCACAAGTTCTAGTCTACAGTCCGCAGTCCGCTCGCGACATAGGCTTCCTTAGGATTCTTCGACAGGGTTCCCGATGTCCGGGCAGGGCTCGGTCTGGGAGAGCGCGGCCTGGGACAGCACCTTGCGCAGGAGCGCCTGGTTGTCGCGGGTCGAGATCTCACCATCGCAGTCCCAGTCGCCCCAGAGGCGTTCGGTACCATCGATGTACGTCAGGTTGCCGGGGTCGGTGCAGGGCTCGGTCTGGGAGAGCGCGGCCTGTGACAGCACCTTGCGCAGGAGCGCCTGGTTGTCCCGGGTCGAGATCTCACCATCGCAGTCGGTGTCACCCCAGAGGCGGTCGGTCCCGGCTCCTGCAGTCGGCGTCGGTGTGATCGTGCCCGTCACGGGTGTCGGCGTGATCGTGCCCGTCACGGGTGTCGGTGTGATCGTGCCCGTCACCGGGGTCGGTGTGATCGTGCCCGTCACGGGTGTCGGTGTGATCGTGCCCGGTGTTGGTGTCACGACGGACGTGGCGCAACCGATAGATGCTTCCGACTCGGTGTCCACGCTGTAAACCCCGCCTCCATTGGTGGAGTAAATAACGGCGGCGTTAGGGCTTCCATTGATGCTGTCCGTCAAAGTCAGAGCGCTGGTGCCTGAGGCGATGCACTCGATGGTGATTGCCGACACGCGCCCGCTACCGGTCTCCTGCGGTCCAGTGCCCACGGAGTCGACGCGCAGAGAACCGTCAGCGTCCTCACCCGGGTTGGTGTCGATGTCGCTCTGGTTAATCAGCGGACTACCGCCAGCCGTTGAGAACTGGAGGACGTTCACGCTCCCAATAGGAGTTGCGGTCATCGTCACCGCCGTAACCTTGATGAACGCAGGGTCGTAATTCAGTTCAAACCCGACGCCGAAGAGTCCATCCGCCGGAACCCCCTTAACGACCACATCGATAGTCACGGGCGTGTTGAGAGCGACGTCGCTCAGTGCGGGATCAATGGTCCCGACCGACGTTGACGTGTTGCCCGTTGGGTTCATGTCGATGGCCACTTCGTCTACGCTGCTGCCGCCGGCCTGTGTGTTCTCGCCAAGCGCAAAGAGCGCAAAAGCGCCCAGCATCAAGGCGAGCCCAAACGTGGCCCCCATTAGAATAGTCCGCATTGCGTTTCCCTCCTGGCGCTGATTGGTATATCTATATCTAAGGTTCCAAGGCCTTTTGTTATCACATACAGCCCGCGCCTCGCAAGTAATTTCTCGTAACGAAATCGGTCTTAGGGAGACATCCGGCGCGACATAACATAAAACGCGCCACCCAGCCCGATGAACGCCGCCGCCGCAATCCCCACCACGATCAGCCATCCGCTGCTCGAGTCGCTGCCAGTATCCGGGCTGGAGGGG
>JANLRX010000201.1:0-3775 GCA_031362025.1 Chloroflexota bacterium | reverse complement strand
AAGACGGCGAACGTCGACCGTATTCATAGTAACGCGCGAGGAACGTTTGCCGTTTACAGAGAAGTTTCCTTATTTGTGACGCCTATCACATCGGGCCGGAGGTATTCGTTCTACGCTAGGTACGTCATGTTAAAGCAGTCACAAGTGGAGAAACCCTTGACAGGCGGCCTATCTGGAGCTACAAAAGAGAGGGAGCGTTCGTTTTTAAAAACGAACAATCATTCCCGGAGTTACGCCGATATGCCAAAAGTCACCGACGCCTACCTGGAGGCCCGTAAGCAGCAGGTCATCGAAGCCGCTGCGACGTGCTTTTCCCAGCGCGGCTTCCACCAGACGACGATGCAGGACATCTGCAAGCAGGCCGAGCTGAGCCCCGGCGCTGTCTACCGCTACTTCGAGAGCAAGGAAGACATCATCGCGGCAATGGTGGACGAGCGGCGGCGCGAAGGCGTCGGGCTCGTCGAAGCGATCACCAGCCGCACCGAGGACACGCTCTCGGCGCTGGATGAGATCGCGAAGGCGTTCTTCAGCCGGCTCGAGGACCCCCAGGGCTGCGCGCTCGACATTGAGCTGTGGGCGGAGGCGCAGGCCAACCCCCGCATCCGCGAGTCGCTGCGGGTGGACATGGCCGACGTCAACGCCACGCTGACCGAGTTCCTGCGCAGGGCCCAGGAGCGCGGCGAGATGAACCCCGCGCTGGATGCGAAGTCGATCTCCCAGGTGATGGAGTCGTTCTTCTACGGGCTGATCCTGCAGCGCTCGGTCGATCCGTCGATCGAGGTGTGGCCCTATGTTTCTGTGATCAAGGCAATGATGGGTGGGACCTTCTGGCAGCAGCGGTCCCAGGAAGGAGAGTAGGTATGTTTGCGTTTTTGAGTGATGAGCTCGTTTGGGCCATCCAACGTGAGCGTGAAGAGGAGGCGCGGAGCGTGCACCCGCACACCGCGCGCAAGCCCGACCCGGAGCGGCACTCGCACGACGAGAGGGGACACAGTTCCCTGAGCTTCTGGCTCGACCGGCACCTGCGCCCAGGCCTCTTCGGCTCCCGCTAAGCGATCACCGCACCGGTCCGGGGCCGCCCCAACGTGCCCCGGACCGGCCCCCCTTTCTCAGGAGGACAGCCCCATGGCCTTACGAATCTCGATAGACTCGCTCGCCGCCGCAAGCGCACGACGCCCATGGCTCGTAATCGCGGCCTGGGCGATCGTGCTTGTCGCTTCGATCGCCCTTATCGCGACGATGCTTGGGGACGCGCTGTCCACCGAGCAGCGGCTGACAAACAACCCGGACTCCGAGCGCGCTGACGCTCTGCTAGAAGAGTGGCGCGGTGAGGAGCATGGCGACGAGCTTATCGTCGTACGCTCCGAGTCGTTGACGGTCGACGAATCGGAATTTCAGCACACAGTCGAAGACATCTACGCCCGCGTGACGGCGCTCGGCCCGGACGTGATCCTGGGCGGCACCAACTACTTCCAGTCGCGAGATGACTCGCTGGTCTCAGAGGACCGGCACACGACGATCCTGCCGTTCGTAATGGCCGGCGACGAAGAGACCGCCGGCGACAATATCGAAAAGGTGCTCGCCGTTGTCGAGGACTCGCGCGGACCCTCGTTCGAGGTGCTGATCGCTGGAACCGCCAGCATCAACCACGAGTTCCAGGAAGTGGCCGAGAAGGACTTGCAGACGGGCGAGGCGATCGGCATTCCGATTGCGCTGGTGGTGCTGGTGATCGTCTTCGGGGCGCTCACGGCCGCCGTCGTCCCGATCGTGCTCGGCATCCTCTCGATCATCATCGCCATCGGCATGGTGGCCGTGTTCGGGCAGATCTTCCCGTTCTCGTTCTTCGTGACGAACGTGATCACGATGATGGGATTGGCCGTCGGTATCGATTATTCGCTCTTTATCGTCTCCCGCTTCAGGGAGGAGCGGGCGCGTGGTCTCGACAAGATCGAGGCGATTCGCGCGACTGGCTCCACGGCGAGCCGGGCCGTGTTCTTCAGCGGGATCACAGTTGTATTCGCGCTGCTGGGCATGCTGCTCGTGCCGTCCACGATCTTCCGGAGCCTGGGCGCGGGCGCGATCATCGTGGTCGTCGTCTCGGTGCTCGTCTCGCTCACACTGCTGCCGGCGATCATCGGTCTGCTCGGCGACCGCGTAAACTCGCTCCGCGTTCCGATTCTCGGACGCGTACTGGAGCGCCAGATGCGTCATGAGGTCACGACTGACGAGCATCTCGGCGGCTTCTGGGACCGCATCACCCGCACGGTCATGAAGTACCCGGCTGTGAGCCTGGTGGGCGCGGTCGTCTTCATGCTGGCGCTGGCTTATCCGGCGCTGGACCTGGAGACCGGCACGGCCGGTGTGAGCACGCTGCCTTCCAACACCGAATCGTTCGAGGCGTACACGATCCTGAACGAGGAGTTCAACTTCGGGGCGATCTCGCCGGTTGACGTGGTGATTCACGACGGCGACATCACCCGCGCCGAGGTGCAGGATGGCATCGACCGGCTCAACGCCCAGATGGCGGAGAACCCGCTGTTCGGCCCCGCCACCTTCGAGTCCAGTGACGACAGGTCGACCGGGCTCCTCACGTTTGCCATCAACGCCGACCCCACGTCGGAAGTCGCTGTGCAGGCCGTGCGTGACCTGCGCGGCGAGATGATCCCGCAGGCGTTCGAAGGCGTCGAGGCGGAGGTGCTGGTCACGGGCATGACGGCCGGGTCGATCGACTACTTCGACACGACGATGGACTACACCCCGATCGTGTTCATCTTCGTGCTCGGCCTGAGCTTCCTGCTGCTGACGGTCGTATTCCGCTCGCTGGTCGTGCCGCTGAAGGCGATCGTGATGAACCTGCTGTCCGTCGGCGCCTCGTACGGCCTGCTCGTGCTGGTGTTCCAGAAGGGCTTTCTGAACGAGCTGTTCGGGTTCCAGCAGGTGGACATCATCGAGGCCTGGGTCCCGTTGTGGACGTTCTCGATCCTCTTCGGCCTCTCGATGGACTACCACGTCTTCCTGCTCAGCCGCATCCGGGAGCGCTTCATCGAGACCGGCGACAACACCGAGTCGGTCGCGTTCGGCGTGCGCTCCACGGCCGGGATCATCACCGGCGCGGCGCTGATCATGGCGAGCGTCTTCGGCGGCATTGCGATGGGCGACCTCGTGATGTTCCAGCAGATGGGCTTCGGCCTCGCGGTCGCCGTGCTGCTCGACGCGACGGTGGTGCGGTCCGTGCTTGTCCCGGCGGCGATGGAGCTGCTTGGCAAGGCGAACTGGTACCTGCCCCCCGTCCTGCAGTGGTTGCCGGAAGTCTCGACCGAGGCCAAGCGCTCAGACCTCGCGCCGATGCGCGGAGGTTCCGAAGCCTCCTAATACTAGACAACCAGGAGCACCCCTCCACTTTGAGGCGGGCCGTCTGCGCTGGACGGCCCGCTTCGGCGTTTGCCGTGCTTGGCAAACAGGCCTGGCCGGTAATACACTTGCCGAAGTGAAGCAAAATGCAACACCGGACTCGTCGTTCTGGATTCACGTGGTGGCGGCCAATCTGGTAGAGCATTTGCTTGAGGACTTCGATTTGACAGTTACCACCGCCGTTCTAGATGAGCTACCGGAGACGTTCTCGAGTGGCGTCGAGTTGCATGCCCGCGTGCGAAACGGCCGAATCGCGGTAGATGAACCGCATTCGATGCTCGTCGAGCGATACGGCCCGGGCGAGCGGGCCGCGATGAACCTCGCTCTCGAGAATCCAGACTGGCTACTCCTTATCGACGACGTG
>JANLRX010000182.1:0-7442 GCA_031362025.1 Chloroflexota bacterium | reverse complement strand
AAAGTGTGCGACCAGATCGCGGACGCGATCCTGGACGAGATCATCGCGCACGACCCGGATGCGCATTGCGCCTGCGAGGTGGTGGCGACGACGGGCCTCGTGCTGGTGATGGGTGAGATCACGACGAAGCACTACGTTGACCTGAGCGGCATAGCGCGGGCTGTAATCAAGGACATCGGGTACGACAGGCCGGAGTACGCTTTCGACAGCGAAAGCTGCGGCGTGATCGTCTCAGTGAAGGAGCAGTCCGCTGAGATCAACACGGCAGTTGGTGAGGACGAAGGAGCCGGCGACCAGGGCATCATGCTGGGCTTCGCTTGCAACGAGACGCCGGAGCTGATGCCTCTGCCGATCAGCCTGTCGCACAAGCTCTGCAAGCAGCTCGCAGCGGTGCGCAAAGACGGAGCGCTGGCCTACTTGCGCCCCGACGGCAAGTCCCAGGTCACGATCGAATACCAGTTTGGGAAGCCGAAGCGCGCCAAAGCCGTTGTCGTCGCGGCTCAGCACGACGCGGGAATCTCCCAGGAACAGCTCCGGGAGGACATCCTGAGGCTCGTCATTCGCCCCGTCATGGGGACGTGGCTCGACGACGAGACCGAGATCCACGTGAACCGCAGCGGTTCGTTCATCCTCGGCGGCCCCGCAGCCGACTCCGGGCTGTCTGGACGCAAGAACATCGTCGACACCTACGGCGGCGTTGGACGGCACGGCGGCGGCTCGTACTCCGGCAAGGATCCGTCGAAGGTGGACCGCTCCGCTTCGTATGCGGCGCGCTGGGTGGCGAAGAACCTCGTCGCGGCCGGTATCGCGGACCGCTGTGAGGTCGAGCTGTCGTACGCCATCGGTCACCCGCAGCCGATCGGTGTCTCGGTGGAGACGTTCGGGACGCACCGTGTTGAGCTGGCGGCCGTGGATAAGCTCGTCCGCGAACACTTCGACCTGAGCCCGCGCGGCATCATCCGCGACCTGCGTTTGCGTCGGCCGATCTACCGCGCGACCGCTTCGTACGGCCACTTCGGGCGGACGGACATCGACGCCCCGTGGGAGGAGACGAACAAGGCCGACGAGTTGCGCAAGGCGGCAGAGGGCCTCGGCCTGCGGACGCAAGAGACGCAGCCCGCCTAGCTTGTACGCGCTCATCATCGCTGGCGGTGAAGGCGAGCGGTTGCGGCCGTTGACCAACGACCGGCCGAAGAACATGGTGCCCGTCGCGGACAGGCCGCTGGTCGAGCACCAGATCGAATGGCTGCGCGCGGGTGGTGTGACTGACGTCGTGCTGCTCACCGGCTACCGGGCCGATGTTCTGCTGGCGCACCTCGGCGACGGCTCGCGGTTTGGCGTGCGGGTGCAGTACTCGCACGAGGACGGACCCCTCGGCCGCGGTGGCGCGCTGAAGCAAGGCTGGGCGTGCGTGCCTGACGGCGAGGAATACGTCATCGCCTGCAACGGCGATATCCTGACCGACCAGCCGCTCGCGCCGATCGTCGAGTACCACCGGGAGAAGCAGGCCACCGCGACGATCATGCTGTCGGCGCTGCGCAGCCCGTTCGGGATCGTCGACGTGGCGGATGACGGCCGCGTGATCTCGTTCCGCGAGAAGCCGGCGCTGCCGTTCTGGGTGAACGCCGGGATCTACGTCCTCTCCCGCGAATTCTTTCCGCTTTTGCCGGGTCGCGGGGACCACGAGACGACGACGTTCCCGGCGCTCGCGGAGCAAGGCAAGCTGTTCGCCTTCAAGAGCGAGGCGTACTGGCGGCCAGTGGACAGCATCAAGGACCTCTCGGAAGCCGAAGAGTTCGAGCGGGCCCGGTAGCGGATGCAGATCAACGACCCGCGCTTCGGCATTCCGAAGGTGGACGGGCTGGAGTTCGCCGCGCTGGAGAAGGATCTGACGTAGAGGGCCAAGGTCGGTGCTAAAATAGGATTTGCATGGTAACCCAAAAGGATTCTCTGGTTCGGAGGGCAGCAAAGTTGTGGCAACGGGATGAGTTGCCCCGCGAGTTTCGATGGATGGAGCGGCTTTCTCCTCTCCATTACCGACTTTGCATTGCCGAACTTCACACGGCCATGGGCCAGGCACACCTCTCGGGCGACTGGGACAATGTGTCTCGTCTTAATCGAAAATTGGGAAGCGACAGCTCTGATTGACGCCAATCCAGAACTGGGACGAGTCCTGTTGGTAGTGGACAAATCGGAATTCGAAGACTACTGATAGCTAACTTTCCGTGCCGCTAGACCGTCCCAAGCCGTTGGCCCAACAGCCGTGAGGTCGGATGCGTCAGCGTAAGCCTGCGTACTCCGTTCGTCTCATGAAGGGAGCGAGGAAGGCCCTTCAGATCGGCGGAATGTCGGCTCGTCGGCGAACCGCAGCCGCCCAGTTCATAGATTCCCATCTTACGAATGATCCGTTGGGATACATTCCAGATAAGACCAAGGAAATAAAGGGCCAATATCGAGGAATACTTCAGTACGATCTAGATGACAACTATAGGATTTCACTATCGCGTAGACACCGAGGCTAGAGTGGTCCACATCCACTACATAGGTCCGCATCCAAAGTGGTAGCAGATGGCATCGTTAACCCCATCAAGTTCGGCACGGACGGCTGGCGTGCGATCATCGCCGATGAGTTTACGTTTGCCAACGTGCGGTACTGCGCGCAGGGCACGGCGGAGTACGTGAAGCGCGCAGGGACGGCCTCGCGCGGCATGGTGGTGGGCTACGACACACGGTTCGCGTCCCAGGCCTTCGCGGAGGCGGTGGCGGAGGTGTTCGCGGCGAACGGGGTGCCGGTGTACCTCTGCGACAGGTTCGCCCCGACGCCGGCCATCGGCTACGCGATCCTCACGCACGAGGCGGCCGGCTCCGTCGTCATCACGTCCAGCCACAACCCGGCGGAGTACTCCGGGTTCAAGGTGCGCACCGAGTACGCGGGCTCGGCGCCGCCGGAAGTGCTCTCGCAGATCGAGTCGATGATCGACGAGGTCTACGGCAAAGACGTGCCGCGTATGTCGCTGGCCGAAGCGAAGGCGCAGGGTCTGGTGACGATGATCGATCCGCGGACGCCCTACCTGGCGCATCTCATGGAGCTTGTGGACATCGAGCGGCTGAAGAACGCTGGGCTGCGTGTCGTCGTCGATCCGATGTACGGCGCGGGCGCGGGGTACATCAGCGAGCTGCTGGCCGGTGGGAAGACGCAGGTGAACGAGATTCGCGGCGAGGTGAACCCGGCGTTCCCCGGCATGCACAATCCGGAGCCGATTCCCCGCAATCTCGACGCGACCGTGGATGCCGTGCGCGAGTTCAAGGCGCAGGTAGCGCTCTGCACTGATGGCGACGCGGATCGTGTGGGCGTTATCGACGGCAACGGGCGCTTCGTGAACCAGCTTGAGACGTATGCACTGCTCGCGTACTACCTGCTGGAAGTGCGCGGAGAGCGCGGTCCGATGGTGAAGTCCGTGACGACGACGAGCATGGTCCGCAAGCTCGGTGAGCTGTATGACGTGCCGGTGTACGAGACGGGCGTCGGGTTCAAGTACCTGGGCCCGAAGATGCGCGAGACGGACGCGATCATCGCCGGCGAGGAGTCGGGCGGGTTCGCTTTCCGTGGCCACCTGCCGGAGCGCGATGGCGTGCTCTCGGCGCTGTACATCCTCGACCTGATGGCGCAGCGCGGGAAAGACCTGCCGGCGCTACTCGAAGAGCTATTCGCGAAAGTGGGTGCGCACTACTACGACCGCATCGACATCACGATGACCCCGGCCGAGCGCGACCGAGTCGCGGCGCTGCTTCCCTCCCTCGACCCGAAGGATCTGGCCGGTATTCCTGTCACCGGCACCGATCGCACCGACGGGCTGCGCTTCCTGATGGACGACGGGGCGTGGGCGCTCATCCGTCTCTCGGGCACGGAGCCGCTGATGCGCATCTACACGGAGGTGCGGCAAGACTCGCAGGTGCAGCCGGTGCTGGCCGCAGTGCGCGCGCTGACCGGCGCTTAGTCGTACGCGACCAGCGACAACACTTCGTAATCGCCGAGGAGGACGCGGCCGCCGAGGAACTTCAGCTCCACCAGGAACGCGATCGACTGCACCATTGCCTCGAGCTGCTCGACGAGCTTGGCGGCGGCCATCGCGGTGCCGCCGGTGGCCAGCAGGTCGTCGACGATGACGACACGGTCGCCCGGCTGCAGGGCGTCCTCGTGGATGTCGAGTTGGCCGGACCCGTATTCGAGCGAGTACTCGATGCTCATGATCGCGGCGGGGAGCTTGCCCGGCTTGCGGACGGGGATCAGCGGCAGGCCCAGGTTGTACGCCAGCGGCGCCCCGAAGAGGAACCCGCGCGACTCGATCGAGACTATGGCAGTGAGTCCCGCATCCTTGTACGCCTCCGTGAAGCGGTCTATCACCTCGCGGAGGGCGCGCGGCTCTTTGAGGAGCGGGGTGATGTCCCGGAAGAGGATGCCCGGCTGTGGAAAGTCCGGGACATCGCGGATGTATTGCTTCAGGTCGAGATCGGCCACAACGCGCGTCAGTATATCGCGAGGCGGGTTGTGGGCGCTCGCCGTACGGCCTAGAATCCGGGCTGAGCCCACGACGGTCGCGGGGCGGGCTGCCGCTCCCGTCCCGTGACCTGTCTTGTTCCCGACCACCACCATGCCAGACCGAGACGCGCTCAAGCGCCGTGCCACCGAAGCGATCGACCGCCGCAAGGACGAGCTGATCGCGATGTCGCTGCGCATCCACGAGACGCCGGAGATCGCGTTCCAGGAGCACAAGTGCTCGGCGATGCTGGCCGACCTGCTCGCCGAGAACGGCTTCCAGGTGGAACGCGGCGTCAGCGATCTGCCGACCGCCTTCCGGGCCGAGTTCGGTTCCGGCGAGCCACGGATCGCTTTCGTGGCGGAGTACGATGCGCTGCCCGGCGTCGGGCACGGGTGTGGGCACAACATCATCGGGACGGCGTCCTGCGCGGCGGGGATCATCGTGAAGGAGCTGCTGGCGGACGCGGGCGGCGGCACTGTGCTCGTGATGGGGACGCCGGCGGAAGAGGCGGCGGGCGGCAAAGTCTACATGATCGACCGCGGCGCTTTCGACGGGATCGACTGCGCGATGATGGTGCATCCCGGCAACCGTGACACCGCGATCGCCTACGCGCTGGCCTGCCTGGAGTTGGAAGTCGAGTTCATCGGCAAGCCGGCGCACGCGGCGGCGCGACCCGAGGCCGGCCTGAACGCGCTCGATGCGATGGTGCAGGCGTTCGTCGCGATTGGGTTGCTGCGGCAGCAGGTGCGCGACTCGGCGCGGATCCATGGGATCATCACCGACGGCGGGCAGGCGGTGAACGTGATCCCGCACCACACGCAGGCCAAGTTCCTCGTGAGGACGGAAGAGGACGACTACATGGACGAGGTGCTGAAGCCGAAGGTGCTCGCCTGCTTCGAGGGGGCGGCGACGGCGACTGGCTGCGAGTTGAGGCACAAGTGGAACGAAGAGGCCCGCTACAAGACGATGCGCACGAACCTGGCGCTCGCCGACGCGTACAAGGCCAACGTGGAGTCGCTGGGGCGGACGACGGCGATGCCGGACTCCAAGCGGTCGATGGGCTCGACGGACATGGGGAACGTCTCGCAGTTCGTGCCGGGGATCCACCCGGCGATCGCGATCTCGCCGTGGGACATCCCGATCCACACCGAGGAGTTCCGGGAGTGCGCCAAGAGCGAGGCTGGGCACAAGGGTCTGCTGGACGCGGCGAAGGCGCTGGCGATGACGGGCATCGACGTGCTGGTGGACGCTGACCTGCGCAAGCGGATGAAGGACGAGTTCGCGAGTGGAGCGTAGTGGCGGCGCGAAGTTCGTTCTGCAGTTTCGACCGTTTGGGCTACGTTGCGATTCCGGAATCAGGCAGCGCCATGCGGCGCGAAACACGAAAAATACCAAACAAATTCGGTGGCTCGCGTGAGCGATAGCGACAACCCCGTGATCGCGCTCGACGCCATGGGTGGGGACAATGCGCCCGCGGCGATCGTGCAGGGCGCGGTGTGGGCGGCGCGGGACCTGGGGGTGCGCGTGGCGCTCGTCGGACCGAAGGATGCGATTGAGGCGGAGCTGGCGAAGCATAAGCCGACGCCCGATGGTGTGACCGTCGTGCACGCGCCCGAGGTCATCGGTATGGACGAGGAGGCGGCGCGAGCGGCCCGCGACAAGAAGGAGTCCTCGATCGTTGTGGGGATCCGGCTCGTGAAAAGCGGCGAGGCGGCGGCGTTCGTCTCGGCAGGCAACACGGGCGCGGTGATGGCGGCTTCGATCTTCTACCTCAACCGCATCCGGGGCATCGAGCGACCGTCGCTAGCGGGGCTGTTGCCGCTGTCCGGCAAGCTCACGGCGCTGCTCGACGTCGGCGCCAACGCCGACGCCAAGCCGGAGTACATGGTGCAGTGGGCGCAGATGGGCGCCGCGTACATGGAACGCGTCTGGAAGCGCAAGAACCCCACCGTCGCGCTGCTGAACATCGGCGAGGAGGACTCGAAAGGGAGCGCGCTGGCGCAGGAGGCGTTCGCCCTGCTGAAGGCGAGCAACGTGAATTTCATCGGGAATCTGGAGGGCCGTGACGTCCCCTTCGCGAAGGCGGACGTGGTTGTCACGGACGGGTTCACCGGCAACGTCGTCGTGAAGACGATGGAGGGCATGGCCGACTACGTGATGGGCGAGATCCGCACGGCGATCAAGAGCCGCCCGTGGTACATCGCCGCCGGGGCGTTGCTGGTGCCTGCGTTCGGGCAAGTGCGCAAGAAGACGGACTACCGCGAGTACGGCGCCGGCCCGCTGCTGGGCGTGAACGGCCTCGTCTTCGTCGGCCACGGCCGCTCCGACGCCAAGGCGATCTACAGCGCGCTGCGCGTGGCCCGCGAAGCCGCCCGCTCCGGCATGCTGGAGGCGGTACGGGAGGCGGCACCGAAGCGCGAAGCTACGGAGCCGCTAGAGGAAGAGGTGGCGGGGGCTTAGGTCCGGAGGCCGAGGGTGAAGCGCGCCTCCACCCTCGACCTGTTCAACCCCAATTCTCAGGGCGTTGGGGTCTCACCGGCGGGCTCCACCGTGAACGTGGCGTAGGCCCTCTTCTCCCAGTGCACCGTGCCATCCTCAACGACGTTGTCGACGAAGATGTAGTTGCCCTGCGTCATTTCGACCTTCACCTCCTGATCCTCGCCTACGTCCAGGACGTGACTCTCCCCGGGTGACGTGATCCCGTCGCCTTCCTCGTCCAACGAGTTGTCGTCTAGCGTCGGCAGGGATTCAGGCGCAATGTCTGTCTTGAGGATGATGCACTCGTGAGTCTCGTCGGGGCCGGCGTTGTGCACATTGAAGGTGATGACTCCCGCCTTGACGCTTGAAACGCTCGGTTCGATGGACCATTCGCTGAGTGTCACGTCAACCGTGGCCGAAGAG
>JANLRX010000147.1:0-2317 GCA_031362025.1 Chloroflexota bacterium | reverse complement strand
CCTTCCCCTCCCGCTGTGGCGCGGGGAGCCTCCAACGCCTGTCATCTCGATCGCAGCCCCAACGCCTGTCATCTCGACCGGAGCGGAGAGGAGAGGAGAGGAGAGGAGAGACCTGGCACTCCGCAGTTGCACCCACCCACCCTACGCGACACACGGACTCGTTCAGCCCATCCACCACACGGTGCTACAATCGCCCAGAAATGCGCCGCACCACATCGTACAGGTACTGGGACTACTCCGAACCGCCCTGGGACGCCGGCGACGTCCCCTGGCTCTTCCGCATCCTCGTCCGCTGGGCCATCACGGTCGGCGGTTTCTTCGCCGCCGAGTGGTTCGTCAACGACGTCGTCTACGACACCGACAAGTGGCTCACCACCGGCTGGGAGCCCGTCCTCATCGCGGCCGCCATCTACGTCGTTCTCCGGGGGATCGTCCGGCCCGTTCTCCTCTTCCTCACGTGTCCATTGCAGCTCTTAACCCTGGGCCTCTTCATCTTCGTCATCAACGCCGTCATCGTCCTCCTCGACGAAGAGATCTGCGACATCTTCGGCGTCGATTTCACCATCGCTGGGTTCTGGCCAGCCTTCATTGGCGCCCTCGTAATTTCCGTCGTTTCGTTCGTCATCTCCCGCGTCCTGCGCCGCAACCCCTTCGGCCCAACCCTGCGCTAGCCCCGGCGTCTTAACTTTTCCTTATCTTTCCCCGGTAACGATTCTGCCAATACCCGCATCGATTCATGCGATGAGTATTGAGAACGGCCCGCGCCGCTTCGAAGTGTTGGGGGCCGCACCGCTCGGCCTGCCGCTCGAGGATGGCGAATTTGAATGGATGCGCGCCGAGACCGAGTCCGGCCGCTTCGACCAGAAGTACGTGGCCATGCTCGTCGCTCTGCGCTGGCTGATCCTTGCGACCTACGTCATTCTCGGCAGCACCAGCGCCGTCCCGATTCACCCCCTGGCCCTCGCTGGTAGTGCCGGCTGGATCGGCGCCACAAACGTCCTCTCCACCTGGCACTGGCGGCAGGGACGCCCCATGGCCTGGTACGACAACCTGTACCTCTGGCTGGACTTCCTTTCCGTGTTCTTCGCGATGCTCGCCACCGCCAACCTCGGCTACCCGATCTGGGCCGCGCTTGTCATGCTCATGATCCAGGCGCCCGCCGAACAGCCCGCCCGCCGCGCCGCGATCTATAACGGCCTGTGTGTCGCCAGTTACGCTGTCTGCGGGGCGATCCTCCAGGCCGCAGGTTGGTACGAACTCCAGGTCGGCGTTGCGCTCACGGCCACAGCCATCCTCTTCTTCATCGCCCTCAACCTCTCGATCACCTTCGAAGGCAACCGCCGCCTCCGCCGCATGATCCGCGGCATGGCCATCACCGACGCCCTCACGGGGCTCCCCAATCGCCGCGAACTTTCCCGCCACCTCGCCAGCCCGCCGACCGACGGCACCCACCTCGCCGTCATCATCCTCGATGTCGACCGCTTCAAGCAGTACAACGACAGCTACGGTCATCTCGCTGGCGACCAGCTCCTCATCCGCCTCGCCGAAGTCCTCCGCGAATCCTTCGCCGACGCCCAGACCATCGCCCGCTACGGTGGCGACGAGTTCGTCGTCATCCTCCCCTGCGCCGGCCTCGATGACGCCGCTTCCCGCGTCGAAGCGATGCAGGTCCGCGGTGCCGGAAACGCCGCGCCCGTCAGCGTTGGCGTGGCGATCTGGCCCGACCAACAGCCGACCCTCGACGCCACCCTCGCCGCCGCCGACGACTGCCTCCGCATGGCGAAGCGGGCCAGCCGCGGCACCTTCGCGATGATCGACGCGGCTGGCGCGATCCGCATCTCGGCGCACTAGCTCATCGCGAGGCACGACCGCTAAAGTGGATACGTGGCGAACGACTCCACTTTAGACCTTGAAGAGTGGGCGAAAGACGCCCTCCCTCCCGCCGTTGCCGAGCGCGTCGAGGCCATCGACCTCCGCCTCGCCCGCTGGTTCGACAAGTACGGCATCACCCTCCTCCGCCTCGCCATCGGCATCGTCTACATCTGGTTCGGCATCCTCAAGATCATCGACCGCTCGCCAGTCGAAGAGCTCGTCCGCGACGTCGCCTTCTTCCTGCCGAGCGACCTCGTGCTCCCCGGCATGGGCATCTTCGAAGTGATCGTCGGCCTCGGGCTCATCTTCCCCGTCGCCATGCGGATCACGCTACTCGCCATGTGGCTCCAGCTCATCGGCACGCTGCTGGCTTTCGTGGTGGTGCCCGGCGACTGCTTCCAGGACGGCAACCCGCTGCTGCTGACGACGACGGGGGAGTTCGTCC
>JANLRX010000137.1:0-2234 GCA_031362025.1 Chloroflexota bacterium | reverse complement strand
CGAGATTAACCCCTGCTGCCCAGGACCGGTCAGCGCTGAGGGTCCCTTCCCGCCGTGCTGCCCGAACGGTGGCGAGCCGCCGTACTGCTGCCCCATTGGCACGGTACCGCCGTTCTGTTGTCCGCCCGGGACTTCCGGCCCGTATTGCTGCCCGATTGACCCATTCGCGGGCGAGGGCAATGTGGAGGGAGCGCAACTGGACCCCTGCTGCCCGTATTACGACGACGGCGGCGACGTAAACGCCGAACTCGGCCCAGGCCCTTGCTGCTACCCCTTTGCCGGTGATGACGACGTGAACGCAGAGCTCGGCATCTGTTGCCTTGACGCGGGTGATGGAGAGGTCGGAGCGGAGGCGTTCTGCTGCAGTTCCGCAGACGGCGTCTCGGCAGCGCAATTCCCATGCTTCGCCGGAGCCGATGCTAACTGTGACGGCGCGGTTGGCGCGCGGGATGTCCTTGCGTCGCTAACGGCGGCGGGCGGCGCTGAAGCGGCGGCAGGCTGCCATGCGGGCGGTGATGCCGACTGTAGCGGTGCTGTTGATGCGTTGGATACTTTGGCAATCCTGAAGATATTGGCAGGGGTTTCCGAACCAGCAAGCTGCTGATTAACCCAATCTGGAAGATATTAGCGCTCCGACGTGAGTCGGGGCGCTAACCTTTAGCCGCCCAGTCTGTTCTAATAGACCGGAACAACTGAAAACCGTTCGGAGGAACGCAATGCGTCTTACGCTTACGATGTTCGGCCTGGTGGCCGCCCTGCTTTTTGGAGTACTGACCGTTGTCGGCAGTATGCAGAACGTCTCGGCCGGTGGTGACGACGATGGTCCCATCGGCGACGATACAACTTTCGCCTGTGCCCGCGACGACGGTGACAACGGGGATCCCGGCCAGGACTTGCCGGACGACCCGGACTCCGAGGACCGCCCTGGCCTGGGACTTGTGGGGGGCGACCCGCCCGAAGTAGGTGACCCGGAAGACCATGACCCCTACTACGAAGAGGACGATTGCCCGGCGCCGCTGATCCCCGGTTCTTGTGGCAACATGACCGCTCCCGGTGTGTACTTGTTCTCCGACCCGAACTATGGCGGCGAATGCTTCTACGCCCCCGGAAATATCGAATGGATTGGCAACAGCCATTGTTGCTTCAACGACGTCACGAGTTCGATGAAGATCGTGGGTCCCGCGCCCTTCGGCGTAAGGGTTTGCCTGCACGCTTACTATGGCGGCAACTGTGAGCTTGTGTTGGGTGATCTGCCCAACTTTAACGTGCTCTACAACGAGGAATGTGGCCCGACCCTCCCGCCGGCATGTTCGCTGGACAACAATTTGAGTTCGTTCTACTACGAGGTAGGTCCGCCGGCGGTTCCCGGCGATGACGGTGGCCCTGAAGCCAGCTTCGCGGCGGCGGACGCTGACTGCGATGGCGGTGTGGGCGTGGCCGACGCGCTGGCGAACCTCCAGTACTTGAGCGGCTTCGAGGTGGGCTGCGCGGGCGATTGGAACGGTGAGTCGTATCAAGGCGACGCCGACTGCTCCGGCGCGGTGGAAGGCGGCGACGTAACCGCGATCCTCGTCGGTGTGATCAACGGGTCAGCAGCGGACTGCTAGCCACCTAACGCAAGACACAGAAACGCCCCGCCATTTGGCGGGGCGTTTTTCTTGCTACTTGTTACTGGCTCCTGGCTACTCCGTCGGCAGCAGGGCGGCGAAGCGCTTGTCGCTGCGGAAGGGGCCGACGATCGCCAGGTAGGCGCGGGTCGGCTCGATGATCTCGCGGGCGACGCGCTGGAGGTCTTCGATCGTGACGGCGTCCATTTCGGCCACGGCGTCTTCGACGGTGCGCACCTGGCCCAGCAGAAGCTCCTGGGCGCCGATCCAGCCGCTCACGGCGCGGGAGTCCTCCATCCGGAGCATCATGCGGCCCTTGGACAGCTCACGGGCCTTCTGGAGCTCCTCCTGCGTGGGGCCGTGCTCCTGGAGCCGTGTCAGCTCCTCGATGATGATGCGGATCGCTTCCGGCGTGTGCTTGGGATCCACGCCGGTGTAGACGTTGAACGAGCCCGTATCCAGCAAGTGCGAGGAGTAGCTGCTCACGTCGTATACGAGGCCGCGCTTCTCCCGCAGCTCGATGAAGAGGCGGGAGGACATGCCCTCGCCCAGGATCACCGAAAGGAACGAGAGCGCGTGCCGGTCCGGGTGGTTTATCGGGAGGCCGCGCATCGCGATCGAGACGTG
>JANLRX010000122.1:0-6328 GCA_031362025.1 Chloroflexota bacterium | reverse complement strand
TACGTCTGCGTGCACGGCCACTTCTACCAGCCCCCGCGGGAGAACCCCTGGCTGGAGGAGATCGAACTCCAGGACTCGGCCTACCCCTACCACGACTGGAACGAGCGCATAACCGCCGAATCCTACGGCACCAATGCCCGCTCCCGCCTCCTCGACGGCGAGGGCCGCATTCACAAGATCGTCAACAACTACGAGCGAATGTCGTTCAACGTCGGCCCCACGCTCCTGAAATGGCTCCAGGACAAAGCGCCGGAAGTCTACGCCGCCATCCTCGACGCCGACCAGAACAGCATCAAGCGCTTCTCCGGCCACGGCTCCGCGATGGCGCAGGCCTACAACCACATGATCATGCCCCTCGCCAACTCCCGCGATAAGTACACCCAGATCCTCTGGGGCATCCGCGACTTCGAGCAGCGCTACGGCCGTCCACCCGTCGGCATGTGGCTCCCGGAGACAGCCGTCGACCTCGAATCGCTGCACATGATGGCCGGCCTCGGTATCGAGTTCACAGTCCTCGCACCCGGCCAGGCCAAACATTTTCGGAAGGGCCGCGCGTGGGAGGACGTCGATGGCGAAGGCATCGACCCTACCCGAGCCTACTACCAGAAGCTCCCCTCGGGCCGCCGTATCAACCTTTTCTTCTACGACGGCCCCATCTCTCGCGCCGTCGCCTTCGAAGGCGTCCTCGACAGCGGCGACGCCTTCCGCGAACGCCTGCTCTCCGGCTTCTCCGACGCGCGCGAGTGGCCACAGCTCGTCCACATCGCCACGGACGGCGAGAGCTACGGCCACCACCACCGCTTCGGCGACATGGCCCTCGGCCTCGCCCTCGAACAGATCGATGAGGGAGACCAGGCGCGCCTCACGAACTACGCCGAGTACCTCACGAACCACCCGGCCGAAGTCGAAGTCGAGATCCGCGAGAACACATCCTGGAGCTGCGCCCACGGTATCGAACGCTGGCGCAGCAACTGCGGCTGCAACACCGGCGGCCACCCCGACTGGAATCAGGAGTGGCGTGCCCCGCTCCGCGAATCGCTCGACTGGCTCCGGGACGCCGTCGGCCCCCAGTACGAAGCGAAGGCGCGTGAGTTCTTCACGGATCCCTGGGATGCCCGGAACGATTACATCAACGTCATCCTCGACCGCTCCGACGAGCGCCTGCAGAAGTTCTTCGCGAAGCACGCGCCCGCGCTCAGCGGCGAACAGCGAACGACGGCTCTTGAGCTGCTCGAGTTGCAGCGCCACGCCCTCCTCATGTTCACGAGCTGCGGCTGGTTCTTCGACGACCTCTCCGGCATCGAGACTACGCAGGTGCTGCAGTATGCCGGCCGCGTGATCCAGCTCGCCCAAAAGCTCTTCGGCGACCACCTCGAGGAGCAATTCCTGGAGCGACTCGCCGCCGCCCGCAGCAACATCCCGGAGAACGGCGACGGACGCCAGGTCTACGACAAGTTCGTCCGCCCTGCCGTTGTCGACCTCCCGAAAGTCGCGGCGCACTTCGCCGTCAGCTCCCTCTTCGAGGACTACACCAACCCCTGCCGCATCTACTGCTACACTGCCGACGTCCAGGACTACCAGCGTAAGACGGCCGGCGCTGCGCAGCTCGCCGTCGGCCGCGTGAAGCTCACGTCCCTTATCACCCTCGAGTCCGCCGAGCTCACGTTCGGCGTCGTGCACTTCGGCGACCACAACATCATCGCCGGCGTGAAGCCACACGAGGGCCAGGAGTCGTTCGCGCAGATGGAAGCGGAGGCCCTCGCCGCCTTCGACCGCGCCGACCTCCCTGAGACCATCCGCCTCCTCGACCGCCACTTCGGCGAACTAACGTACTCCCTCGGCTCGCTCTTCAAGGACGAGCAGCGGAAGGTGTTGGAGACAGTGCTCGCCGGTTCCCTCGCCGAAGCAGAAGGCGCCTTCCGTGGCGTTTTCGAGCACCACGCCCCCCTCATGCGTTTCCTCACCGAGATCTCGCAGCCCCTGCCGCCAGCCTTCCAGTCCGCAGCCGAGCTCGCCGTTACCGATCGCCTTCGCACCGCTCTCGCCGCCGAACCGATCGAACGGGAAAAGGTGCGTTCGGCGCTGGACGACGTGAAGGCCTGGAAGATCGAGCTGGACTCATCCGGCATGGCGTTCATCACCCAAACGACGCTCGAACGCCTCGGACGGCGCTTCGAAGCCACCCCCAACGACATGGAAGCGCTGCGCACTCTCGAGGAGTCGGTCGGTGCCGTCAAAGAGCTGCCGTTCCAGGTAGACCTCTCCGACGTCCAGAACCGCTACTGGCACGTCCTCCAGACACACTTCCCCGCCATCCAGCGCCGCGCCAACAGTCGCGACGAAGAAGCGCTAGCCTGGGTCGAGGCCTTCCGCACCCTCGGCGTTAACCTCTCCATGCGCGTGGACTAGGGCGTTTGCCGGGGCGCAACAGCGTCCGTACGGCGCGTTCCCCCACGGTTCACCCTCCGTTTCCCTTAACTCAACCTGTAACAACACCCCCGTATCTGGACTCTTACCCTTGTGGAAGCCCAATAAACGTCACTCTGACGTGGGGGTTGTGTTACGCATATGAAGATACTTGTTGTAGATGACGAGCCGGATGTCGTAGAGGTCGTTAACCTCTGCTTTAGCCTCCGCTGGCCCGAGGCCGACGTAATGTCCGCCTCCAATGGCGATGACGCACTGAAGCTCGTGGAGCAAGACCCGCCCGACTTCATCCTCCTGGACCTGAACCTCCCCGGCATGGACGGCTTCTCGCTCTGCCAGGAGATCCGCAGCTTCTCCGACGTGCCGATCGTCATGCTCAGCGCCCGCGACGGCGAAGTGGACAAGGTCCGCGGCCTCGAGATGGGCGCCGACGACTACATCACGAAGCCCTTCAGTCACCTCGAACTGCTGGCCCGCGTCCGCGCCGTCGTCCGCCGCTACGAACAAAAGATGCCTTCCCTGGGCGAAGTGTTCGAGTCAGGCGACCTCAAGATCGACTACGCGAGCCGCACCGTTACCGTGAACGGCGCCGACGTCCGCCTGACCCCGACCGAGTACTCCCTGCTCTTCCACCTCAGCCGCAACGCCGGCCGCGTCCTCCCGCACCAGACGCTGCTCGCCAAGGTCTGGGGCCGCGAATACACCGACGAGATCGACTACCTGAAGGTGTACATCCGCCGCCTCCGCCAGAAGCTGGAAGGCAACCCGGAAACGATCGGCCACATCGTCAGCGAGCGTGGCGTCGGCTACAAGTTCGTCGCGGCCTAGTCAGCTAACGCCGGTGGCGGGGACTTCACCCTTCTCTATTCACTATTCACAATTCCCTTACGGGTAGATCCCACGCATCTTCGTCGCCTCAACCACGCGTCCCACCCCCAGCACCATCGCTGCTTCGCGCAGGCTGATGCCGTGCTGCGTCGCCGTCGCCGCCACGTCCATGTAGGCACGCGTGATCACTTTGTGCAACTTCTGGTTGACCTCGCTCTCGTCCCAGAAGTAGAACTGCAGGTCCTGCACCCATTCGAAGTACGAGACGATGACGCCGCCCGCGTTCGCCAGGATGTCCGGCACCACAACGATCCCGCGCTCGTTCAGGATCGCATCGGCGTCTGGAGTCGTCGGTCCGTTCGCCCCCTCGATCACGAAGCGCGCGCTAACGTTCTCCGCGTTCTCGATCGTGAGCTGCCCCTCAAGCGCCGCCGGGATCAGGATGTCCACGTGCAGTCCCAACAACTCCTCGTTCGAGATCAAGTCCCCGCCCTTACACTCCGCGAGCGGCATCCGGTCTTCTCGATAGTCCATCAACGCCGGGATGTCCAGGCCGGCCGGGTTGTGCACCGCGCCGCTGGCGTCGCTCACCGCCACCACCTTCGCGCCCGCCTCGTGCAGCAGCTTCGCGGCCGTCGCGCCCACCTTGCCGAACCCCTGCACAGCCACCGTCGCACCGTCGATGTTCATGTCGTACTGTCGCGCAATCTCCTGCGCGATGAACAGAAGCCCGCGTCCCGTCGCCTCGGATCGCCCCAGCGTCCCGCCGACACTCACCGGCTTCCCGGTCACCACACCCGCCTCCGTGTACCCGTGGTGCATCGAGATCGTGTCCATGATCCAGGCCATGATCTGCTCGTTCGTGCCCATGTCCGGCGCCGGGATGTCCTGGTTCGGCCCGATGATGATGCTGATCTCCGTGGCGTAGCGGCGCGTCAGGTTCTCCAGTTCCCCCATCTTCAGCGCGCGCGGGTCGACGATGACGCCACCCTTGGCCCCGCCATACGGCAGGTTCACTACGGCAGACTTCCAGGTCATCCACATCGCCAGCGCCCGTACCTCGTCCAGCGACACGTGCAGGCTGTACCGCAAACCACCCTTGGCCGGCCCGCGCGAGAGGTTGTGCTGCACCCGATACCCCTGGAACACGCGGATCGACTCGTCGTCCATCTGCACAGGGAAGTTCACGGTGAGTTCGCGCTTGCAGACCTTGAGCATCGCGCGCATCCCCTCATCGAGGCCGAGACGCTCCGCCGCCGCATCGAACTGCGTTAGCGCCGTCTCTAAGGGTCCGACAACCGGCCTTGCCGGCGTTTCTCTGACCACCATGCGTCTGCTCTATGCCAATTATAGGCGGAATTTACGACTGCAGCGTCACCAAAGAGGTTGCAGAATGGCGAAAAGAGGCCGAATGGTTCCTATGTCATCCTGTCCGCAGACAGGATCTGGTGGGGCGGCAGGGCGCCCCAGGCCCGCGCTCAAGTCATACCAAATGATAGGAATGACCGCTTGTCACTAAACGCAACAGGGGCGCCCCATCCGGGACGCCCCTGCGTTGTGTTTGCCGTTTGGCGCTACTCTTCCTCCAGCACCTCTTCGATGATATCCGCGATGTCCTCGGTGACGTCAGCTTCTTCCACCTCGATCTCAAGGCCAGCTTCGGCCATCTCGCCTTCGACAAGCTCCGTCACGTCGAGTTCCTCGGCCAGTACGTCCTCGAGGTCAATCGGCTCGTCCACCTCATCCTCGGGCAAGTCCGTGAGCCAGGCCGGGCGCATACCTTCTTCGCCGTCCTCCAGCATCCCGGGCGGCAGCTCCTGCACCCGCACCGGCGCCGGAGGCAGGTCGATCTCGGCGCGGGCCGGGATCAGCTTGCCGATGATCACGTTCTCCTTCAAGCCCAGCAGGCGGTCCACCTGACCGCTGATCGCAGCCTCGGTGAGCACCCGTGTCGTCTCCTGGAAGGAGGCCGCAGCGAGGAAGCTCTCCGTGTTCAGCGAGGCCTTGGTCACACCGAGCAGCCGTGGCTTCGCCGTCGCCGGCTCTCCACCCTCGGCCAGGATCGCCGCGTTCTCCGCCTCGAACTTGAAGCGGTCGACAAGCTCGCCCGGGAGCATCTTCGTGTCCCCAGAGCTTTCCACCTGGACGCGCCGCAGCATCTGCCGCACGATCGTCTCGATGTGCTTGTCGTTGATCGTCACACCCTGCGACCTGTACACCTTCTGCACCTCTTCGACGAGGTACATCTGCACGGCCTCAGGCCCCTGGATGTCCAGGATGTTCTGCGGGTTCAGCGGGCCCTCGGTCAGCGGCTGGCCGGCGTGGACGTAGTCGCCGTCGTGCACCCGAAGGCGCGCCGCGGCCGGGATCGCGTAGTCGCGTGACTCGCGCTCCTCGAACATGATCGAAATCTTGCCCTTGTCCACAGACACCTGCCCGGATGTCCGCGCCACGATTTCGCTCACAGCGACAGCCGTCTCGCCGGCAGCTTTGGCGGCGGCAGCCTCAGCAGCGGCCTTCTTGGTGACCTTCTTTTCCTTCGGCTTCGCTAGCACCGTGCCGGCCTCGATCTCCTGGCCGTCCTTCACCTGCACCTCGAGACCCTTCTCGATCTGGTAGTCGTCGCGGTACATCTCGACGCTCGTGATGCGGAGCGTGCGACGGTCGTTGTCGCGGATCAGCTCCGCCGCGCCGTCGATCTCCGCGATGATCGCGGAACCCTTCGGCACCCGGGCCTCGAACAGCTCCTCGACACGCGGAAGACCGGACGTGATGTCCAGACCCGCCACGCCACCGGTGTGGAACGTGCGCATCGTCAGCTGCGTGCCCGGCTCACCGATCGACTGCGCCGCGATGATACCGACGGCCTCGCCGTGCGTCACGAACGCGCCCCGTGAGAGGTCGCGGCCGTAGCACATCGCGCATATACCGCGCTTCGTCTGGCAGGTGAGCGGTGACCGCACGTATACCTTGTCGAGTCCAGCGGCAATCCCGCGGTCCGCGATCTCAAGCGTGATCTCTTCACCGCGCTCGATGATCACTTCGCCGGTGTTCGGGTCGCCCAGGTCAGCGG
>JANLRX010000112.1:0-4069 GCA_031362025.1 Chloroflexota bacterium | reverse complement strand
GACGTCTTACCACAGCCGTAGCGGCGGGGTGAGCGCGGCTCCTGGCTCCTTGGGTCAGTTCCGCGCGTGGAGCGCGAGGTGCGTGGCTAACTCAGGCACGGGATCGAGCAAAGATAGCGCTCTGAGCGGCATCGAACCTCGCCCTGTGCGCCGCCAGATGTCCTGCTCGAAAGCGGTCCGGCGCGGTCACGATGCGCGGGTTCGACTTAGCGACAGAGTATAAGACTATGTGAAGACTGTTACTCCGCCGCCGCCGCGGACCAATATTCAAATCGTTTCGAGCTCGTCTGCGCCCTCGCCCGAATGGGTGCGGCTATGGGCGATGCTGCTGCGGAGCGAGCCAGAAGCGGATCAGCGTGCTGCTTAACTCAAGCACGCATGTCGCGGACTGCTCTACGGCAATGAGCGCAGCGAGAATGGTATGCCGGCGCAGGCGTGGTGTCCTGAACCTCCTGATGATCGGGCCACCGGGCAGCGGGAAGACGCTGCTGGCCCGCGCGATGCCGACAATCCTGCCGCGGATGACGCCGGCAGAGGCGCTCGAGGTGACGAAGATCTACAGCGTCTCGGGGATGCTGCCCGCGGGCTCGCCAATGGTGTACCACCGGCCGTTCCGGGCGCCGCACCACACGATCTCGCATGCGGGGTTGGTGGGCGGGGGACGAGTGCCGCGGCCGGGCGAGATTACGCTGAGCCACCGCGGGGTGCTGTTCCTGGACGAGCTGCCGGAGTTCGGGCATTCGGTGCTGGAGTCGATCCGGCAGCCGCTGGAGGACCGGATCGTGACGGTGAGCCGCGCCAACGGCAACAGCACGTTCCCGGCGAACTTCATGCTGGTCTCGGCGATGAACCCGTGTCCGTGCGGCTACCACGGCGACCCGACGAAGCAGTGCTCGTGCTCCAGTTCGGCGGTGACCCGCTACCAGCACCGGATCTCGGGGCCGCTGATGGACCGCATCGACCTTTTCCTCGAGGTGCCGCGCATGGACTTCGAGAAGCTCTCGCAGGGACCATCGCCGGAGGGTTCGCTCGAGGTGCGGGAGCGGGTCGAAGCGTGCCGCGCAGACCAGCGCCTTCGCTACTCCGAGTCACGGATGTCGGCCAACGCCGAGATGGGACCGGTGGAGGTCCGCCAGTTCTGCCAGGAGTACCTCGACGACGCGGCGAAGTCACTGATCAAGATGGCGGTGAACCAGCTCGCACTGTCGGCGCGGTCGTTCCACCGGGTGCTAAAGGTTGCGCGCACGATCGCCGACCTCGGCCACGAAGAAGTGATCGCCGCGGCGCACGTGGCGGAGGCGCTGCAGTACCGGCACCGGGGGCAAAGTTAGCGAAAAGAAAGGCGCGGGATCCGATATGAACCCCGCGCCTTTATGAGTGAATCTACCGGAGCGTGCCTTATTGGCATTCCCCGCTGGTGTTGTCGTCGCCGTCGTGATGCGCGTCGTGCGCATCTGCCGCGTGTTGGCTGACGGTGATGAAGACGAAGGGGTTCTTCTCGCTGCGGGTCGAGTGGCAAATGTCAATCTTTCCCGCCGGTGCGGCTGATGCAGCGCCCGCGCCGATCATTGGAGTCGCCATCCCTGCGATCATCGCTAGTGCGAAAACGCCGCCGAGTACTTTCTTACGCATTCTTCTAACCTCCCTTAACTTGTAGTTTCCCAATTATGGCAGAAAGGAGAGCGAACCGCATCTTCATGAAAGTTAAGAATCGGTAAATGGGGGAACAGTGTGCCTGATCGATGCGGTGGATCTTGCGTTTCAGTGACCGTGAGCGCCGGCGAGAGCCCGGAAGCATTGTTGGATTACGAGTTGCCGCAGTAGCGTCCCTGGGTTGCAATCATCCTGCAAGAAATTCAGGCGCGACGGAAACCGTTTTAGGAGCTATCCGAACGTAGCCTGACCTTACGGGCGTCACAAGGGCGCCAGTTATACGGGAGGGTAAGAAATGAACATCATCGCCTGGATTGTCGTCGGAATCATCGGCGGATTCATCGGCAAGGCTTTGCTTCCGGGTAAGGACCCGAGTGGGTTCCTCATCACGATGCTCCTTGGTATCGCGGGCGCGCTGCTTGGCGGGTTCCTGTCGGTCGCGCTCGGCGTCGGCAACGGCATCGACGACTTCGACATCGGCACCATCGTGCTGGCAATCGTGGGCACGATGATCCTGCTGTTCGGCTACCGGCTCGTCGCCAAGACTGCGTAACGAGGCTCGTTCGAGGGCGCGAGGGACGTTAGACTCGATCCATGGCGGTCGAGTTGACGTCTCTCGCACCCCTTGAGCCGATAATCCAGCAGCGGCCGCTCGCGATACTGAGCGATATCGACGGCACGCTCGCGCCAATCGTTTCGCACCCCGAACTCGCGCACATCACCGAACGCGCGCGTAGCGCGATCCAGGCGCTGAACGAGCGAGATGTGCGGATGGCGTTCGTCACGGGCCGGGCGCTGGAGATGGCGCGCCAGATGGTGAACACGCCGGGCGCCTACTTCGCGGCGAACCACGGGATCAACATCCTGATGGACGACGTGATATACACACCCGAGGAAGTGCGGCCCTACGTCCAGTGGGCGCAGGACGTGATCGCGGAGGTCTGCAAGGTAGACATTCCGGGCGTCATCGTCGAGGACAAGGGCCCGGTCGTCGCGTTCCACTACCGGATGGCGCCGTCAGAGCGACAGGCGCTCGCGGCGATCGAGGCAGCGCTCAACGACGCCGAAGCAGCGAAGCACTTTCGGATCCAGCAGGGACGCAAGGTGCTGGAACTGCGGCCGCCGCTGGAGCTAGACAAGGGCACGGCGGTTACGATGCTGGCCGAGCACATGGGCGCGAAGGGCGTGCTTTGCATGGGCGACGACGCGACGGACATGGATATGTTCCGCGGAGTCGAGGAGTTGCGCGCGAAGGGGATACCAGGCGCGAGCATCGCGGTGTGGAGCCCGGAGATCGCGCCGGAGGTGCTGGAGGCGACGGACTACTACGTGCTCGGCGTGAGAGGCATCGAGTGGCTGCTCGAAGAGCTGCTCAGGGTGTTGCCCCGGCCATGAGCGAGACGAGGTCGCGGAACTGGGCCTCGAGCCAGTGCACGATGTCCTGCTCTTCGATCGACTGACGGAGCGCCGTCGCCCGCTGACGCCGCTCTTCGACCGGCATCGTGAGCGCGCGGTGGAGTGCCCGGACGGTGCCCTCAAGGTCTGTTGGCGAGACGCTAAGGATGTGCTCCTGCAGTTGTTCGTGGGAACCGGCCATCTCGGAGAGGATGACGACGCCGTCGCCCTTGTTCACGAGCGGGCCTTCCTTCGAGACGAGGTTCATGCCGTCGATTACTGGGTTCACGAGTAGGACGTCGTAAAGCGTCATGCCGGCGATCGCCTGGGAGTAGTTCTCTTCGTAGAAGATGCGGATTGGTTGCCAGTCGACATCGCCGAAGTGGTCGTTGATCGACTCGACCAACTCGAAGATCTCGTCCGTGTAGGTCTGGTAGACGCCGAGCTCGCTGCGTGACGGCACGAGGAACTGGAGGAAGTTCACGCGGCCGCGGAACTCGGGGTCGCGCTCCAGCAGCAACTCGAATGCGCGGAGGCCGCGGATGATGTTCTTGCTGGGCTCGGAACGGTCGACCCGCACGATCGTCTGGTCGGCGCCGAGGAGCGGGCGTAGCTTCGCGACGTGCTCCAGCACCTCCGGCGAGTCCTTGTATTCGAGCAGGCCGCCGGAGTCGATCGAGATGGGGTACTGGCGGACGAAGACCGTGCGGCCGCGGAAGCGGATCGTCTTCGTAATGTGGTCGACGTCCGCGTCGAGTATCACTTCCGCACAGTGGAGGAAGTTCAGCACGTCGCCGCGCGTCTGTAGGCCGATGATGTCGTTGGAGCACATCGCCTCGTGGATGCCGCGGCGCATGAACTCGGGGAGGAGTCCCCAGTAGCGGGGGCCGGGCCAGGGGATGTGCGTGAAGTGCAGGAGCATCGCCTCGGGCACGCGCTCGCGGATCATCGCCGGAGCGAGGTAGAGGTGGTAGTCCTGAAGGAGGACAACCGGGGCCGTCGATGACTTCGCGGCTTCGTC
>JANLRX010000078.1:0-9507 GCA_031362025.1 Chloroflexota bacterium | reverse complement strand
CGGTGACGAGGCGCATGGATGGCTCCGGCGGAAACAGGAATTCCTTCTGGGCGATGAACTCCTTGAGGATGTCGTTCTGCAGCGTCCCGGCCAGTTGCGAGCGCTTGATCCCACGCTTCTCGGCGGCGGCGATGTACATCGCCCAGATGACGGCGGCCGGCGAGTTGATCGTCATCGAGGTCGTGATCTGATCGAGTGGCAACTGGTCGAGGAGGATCTCCATGTCCTGCAGGTGAGAGACGGCGACGCCGCACTTCCCGAACTCGCCGAGTGCTTCAGGGGCGTCGGTGTCGTAGCCGTAGAGGGTCGCCATGTCGAAGGCGACGGAAAGGCCACTGTTGCCCTGCGAAAGTAGGTAGCGGAAGCGCGCGTTCGTCTCTTCTGCGGACCCGAATCCGGCGAACATCCGCATCGTCCAGAGCTTGCCCCGATATCCCGTCTTGTGGATGCCGCGTGTGTACGGGTATTGCCCCGGCTCACCAACCTCACCGCCATTCAGGTCGGCGGGACCGTAAACGGGCTCGATGGGCCGGCTGGAGGTGGTCATCCAGTGCTTGTCTTGCTTGTCCTGAGTCTCTTGACGGGGCATATGTCTAGGATAGCACCGCGTTTGACCGCTTTGGGGGTCGGTGCTATCGTTTGCGTACTCTAGCGGGGAGGGGTGAATCGTGCGGATTTCGCTGGGCAACATGCTTTCAGGGGTGGGGTTTGCGTCGGTCGTCGCCTTCGCGCTCGCCGTCGGCGCGCTCGGCTCGGGTGGCGACGTGACGCCGGTGCGCGCAGGCGTCGCGACGTGCCCGCCGTGGACGCCGAACCCGGACTCCGGCCGTTACCCCGCGGAGCAGCGGCGCGATGTCGAGGTCTGGTACGGAACCGTGACCCTGGCCGGCGACGACGTCACCAACGTGCAACTGACGGACCACATCACGCCCACTCTGCAGAGCGCGTTTGTGAACCAGCGGGCCGGCGAGCCCCGGCTGGAGGGCAGCGCGGACTGGGTGGTGCAGGGGGACAACCGCACCTGGATCTTGGCCACGCCAGAGGGCCTGGACGCGGAACAGGAGTTGCGGGACGCGCTCGAGGACGCGGGAGGATCGGGTACGCAGTTCGACGCGCCGGTGAACCAGGGCACGGACAAGTACGTGATCGCAAACTGGCTCTCGACGTGCGATTCCGCGAACGGCTTCGTCGACAACGAAGGCGCGGCGTACGTGACGTTCTACGAGCTGAACGCGAGCGCGCCCGGTGCGGCGTCCGATACGCCGACGCCAGTACCCACCGCGACGCCCGGACGCCAGTCGGAAGACTGGGGCGACAACGATTGCGACGACGACATCGACGCCGATGATGCGTTGCGCGGGATCATCGCGGTGGCGGCGCCTGACCAGCTGGACTACGTGCCGGACTGCCCCGAGATGGGCGAGACGGTCACGATCGTGGACATACAGGTGGCGAGCGCGGGGGCCGTGAAGTGGGGGGACTCGAACTGCGACGGGTTCGTGACGGTGCTGGATGCGCTCGGGGTGCTGCGTTTCATCGAGGATTTGCCGCCGTTTGAGGGTGGTTGTTCGGGTGGTTTCTGGGGCGTGGGGGACGAACTCACGTTCGAATGACAGTCGGCGGTTGCGTCAACTGCTCTAGCCCGTTAGCATTACGTCGCGCTTGGTGTTGACAAGTGGATGGCTCGGCGGCACAATTACGCACGCGTCTGAGCACATTTGCCGTCAAGAGACGCGACGGCGGGGGATTTTATGGTTTCAGGGCCTTTCGAAAACTATCTTGACCTTGTGGATGCTGCGCGCATCCTTAACATCCACCCGCAGAGTTTGCGGCGGTTGATCAAACAGAAGAAGGTCCCGGCGGTTCTTTTCGCCGGGAAGTACCTCATCGAGCGGACGTCCCTTGAGCAGTTCAAGTCGAACTACGATCCGCGCCCCGGCCGCAAGGCCATCCGCCGGCTGCTGTAAGCGCGGCTTCTTCCGTTTTCTCCTCGCGTTAGTGCACCCCCGGTGCGTTGTTGGGCGAGGCACGGCGTGTTGAAGGCGCGTGGTTCGAACGCGACGTGGCATCGCGGTTACGGGTTGCCATTGGTTTGCGAGGGTGCCTCGCCCCTACGGTGTTGTGCCGCGTCGGGCGTCAGCTAGTGCGTTCGGAGCGGCGGGCCTGGACGTAGTCGATGCTGCGTTTGTACTGTTCCTCTTCGATGAGGCCCTTGGCCATCAGGTAGTTGAGCATCGTTTCGAGGCCGAGGATGTTGATCAGGTTATAGCCTTCCTTCTTCAGCAGCTCGCGGGCGCCCTCATCGCGGTCGAGGAGGACGAGGACGTCGCGGACGTCGGCGCGGGCGTTGGCCCTGAGGAAGGCGGCCGTCTCAAGGATGCCGCCGCCGCTGGTGACGAGGTCGTCGATCAGCAGGAACGTCTCTTCGGGTTTGAAGTTCCCCTCGACGAAGACGCGGCGGCCGTTGCGCTCCTTGGCAGGATGGATGTACACCATCGGCACTCGAGAGCGAAGCGAGAACGCCGTCGCGAGATGCAGTCCACCGAAGGGGAGACCGCAGACCCGCTGGAACTCGCTTACCTGAGGGTGGCGCATCGCCTGGAGCGTCTGGATCTCCTCCAGCATGACGCCGGCGGCGCGCGCAAGGGCGGCGGGGTTGCTGATGAGCAGGCGCAGGTTCACGTATACCGGCGAGTGCTCAGTCGTGCGCCCGATCGTGAAGTCGCCGAACTGGATAGCGCCCAGGTCCCAGAGGGCCTGAGCAAGCCAGAGATTGCCTACGTCTTCGTCGCTAACCATCAGAACAAAAGAATAGGCCCAGGCAGTGTGCAGCGTGGGCCCGATATCGCGAAAGTATCATCGCAATTGCGGTTGGGTCAACCGGTTGACGCCTGCACACGTGCTCGCCACCGGTCCGCGATCTCCGGATTGACCGCGTGTTCCGGGATCTCACCCCGTAGCGCCTGCACCAGGTTTTCCGCCGCAAGCATGGCCATGCGGGAGCGGGTGGCGACGCTGGCGCTGGCGATGTGCGGCGTGACGATGACGTTCGGGAGCGTCAGCAGCGGGTCGTCCGAGGGCATCGGTTCAGGGTCGGTGACGTCCAGCGCGACGGCGGCGATGATGCCGGTACGGAGCGCTTCGTAGAGTGCAGCCTGGTCGACGAGCGGGCCGCGGCCGGTGTTGACGACGATCGCGGTCGGTTTCATCAGGCGCAGTGAATCCGCGTTGATCATGTGGCGGGTCTCGGGCGAGAGGGCCGTGTGCAAGGTCACGAAGTCGGATTCGCGGAGGAGATCGGGGAGTTCGCGGTATTCCGCGCCGAAGTCTCGTTCGGCGTCGGGCTTGCGGTCGCGGCTGGTGTAGAGGATGCGCATCCCGAAACCTTTTGCGCGGCGAGCGACCTCCGTGCCGATGCGGCCGAGCCCGACGATGCCGAGCGTTGCGCCGTAAACGTCCGGACCGAGGAGGGTTTCCGGGCCCCAGGTCTTCCACAGGCCTTCGCGGGTGTAGCGGTCGCCCTCGACGACGCGGCGGGCGGCGGCGAGCAGCAGCGCAAACGCGAAGTCGGCGGTGGTCTCGGTGAGGACGCCGGGCGTGCGCGTGACAAGCACGGCGTGCCGGTTCGCTGCTTCTATATCGACATTGTCGAAGCCTGTGGCCATGTTGCTGACGACGAGGACGCCTGGGGTCGCCGCCAGCAGATCTTCATCGATGCGCTCGGTGAGGAGGGTGAGCAGGCCATTAGCCGTTGCCGCGTGCTCTCTGAGGGCGGCTCGTGGTGGCGGCAGTTCGTCTGGCCAGAGGTCGACCTCGGCGTGCGCGGCGAGGTAATCAAGGGCGCGGCCCGGGAGGCGCCGGGTGATAAACACGCGTGGGCGGCTCATGCCCGGTGCTGGTCGGGTTCGCGGCCGCCGGCGTAGCGGGGCTTGTACTCGGGTTCGCGGCCGCTGACCTGGTCGCAGTGCATGCGGTCGTGGCGGTAGTACGAGCGGAGCCACTGCATGACGGTGAGCGTGCCGAACATGCGCTGCGTCGCGGTGTTCTCGAACTGTTTGGGGGCGATCGAATCGATGAGCGCAAGCGTTTCGTCGCGCTGACGGCGCATCTCGGTGAGGTGCTCGGCGACGGTGCGGGTGTTCGCCTGCTCGAGCGGGATCGCGGGCGGTTCTCCGGCCACGCGGTCGATGTTCGCGCCGGGTTCCTCAACGGCGCGGCGGATCCAGGCTCGATACGTCGTCTCCATCTCGCAGAGGTGGGACATCTGCTGCTTGGCGGTCCATTCGCCTTCGCCGGTGGTGGGGCGCTCGGCGTCGGCCTCGGACAGCGGTTCGAGGATCGCCAGCAGCTGTTCGCGTTGTTCGCGCATCTTCTGCTTGAGTTCGGCGATCTCTCCGGGCGTGGCCATGCGGTGATGATGTGATGGGCGCAGGGAGGTGTCAACGGGGGCTTGTCCGCTACACTGGCGTCATGCGTGTCCGGATACTGGCCCTGGTCTCGGCGGTGTTGGTGCTGTTCGTCGCCGCCTGCGGTGGTGGTGACGATGACACCGAGCCAGTTTCGACCGCGATCACGGAGGGGCCCACCGGTACAGTAACCGCCGCGCCGACGGTCACGCCCAGCGCTGCGCCCACGTTGGTCAACCCGCGTGGCAACCTGATCGTAAACTCTGGCTTCGAGGAAGGGTCCGAGCCGTGGTTGTCGCTCGATCCAGAGTCCTCGTTCGAGTTGAGCCAGGAGGCCGCGTTCACAGGCGCCAACAGCGCGGTCCTGCACATGGACGACCCGGCGGGGGCGACCGGCGACAGAGTGTACTACCTCGTCCAGGAGATCACGGCGAACCAGTTCCCGGACGTCTTGAGCGGCGCTTACCGGGTGTTGGATTGGGAAAAGGGGACGCCGAAACAGTACCTCCAGGTCGTGGTGATCGTCTTCGGGGCTGACAACAACCCGCTGCCGGTGGACAACTTCCAGATCCGGTACGTCCTCGCCGGGGTCGCGGAGGAGCCTCTGGAGATCGGGAACGCGAAGTACCGGTTCTTCTCCACCGAGGAGCCGTTAACGGGCGGTTGGCTCACGTTTGAGACCAGGGTAAAGAACGACTTCGAGAGCGAGTGGGGCGTCATCCCCGAGGGGTTCGACAAGATCCGGGTGCTGTTCGAGGTGCGCTACGACGACCGGACGGAAACCGACGGCCCCTCCCGTGCGGACGTCTGGTACGACGACCTGTACCTCGGCTCAGCGAACTGACCGGCGCTCGCGCTACAATTGAAGTGAACCAGTAGCACAGAAGGAGCCCGGCCCATGGCAACACGAGACCCCCGCGAACCGTTTACACGGATCAGCGTTCAAGAAGCGAAAGAGATGACGGGCAACGGCGCCGTCGTGATCGACGTGCGCGAACCGCACGAGTACACGTCCGGGCACGTGCCTGGCGCCGGACACATTCCGGTGAACACGGTATACGCACGCCGCGAGGAGCTGCCGACGGACAAGGACGTGATCTTCGTCTGCGCCGTGGGCCAGCGGAGCGCACTGGCGGCGGAGATGGCGGCAGCGGCGGGGCTCACCCGGCTGTTCAACCTTGAGGGCGGCACCGAGGCCTGGGTCAACTCCGGCGAACCCGTTGAGAAGTAGCAAGTAGACAGTAGCCAGTAGCAAGATGACCCTGGTTCAGCCGTCCGAGGGCGAGGTCAAGGTCAACGGCCTCCGCCTCCACTACTTCGAATGGAAGGGCATGGGCACGCGGCCGTTGGTGCTGATGCACGGTCTGCGCGACTACGCCTACTACTGGCAGGACTGTGCGAACCGGCTGCTGGACGAGTTCCACATCTTCGCGCCGGACCAGCGCGGCCACGGTGAGAGCGAGCAGGCGCCCGGCGGTTACCTCGTCTGGGCATTGGCGTCGGACCTTGCGGGGTTCATCGAAAAGATCGGCCTTGAGCGCTTCGATCTCGTCGGCCTCTCGCTCGGGTCGCGGACATCGATGGCGTATGCGCGGGAGAACTCGCTGCGGCTGAAGCACCTGGCGCTCGTCGACATGGGGCCGCAGATGGCGCGAGTCGGCGCGGTCGGGCTGAAGCAGGACATGACCTCGAAGGCGGAGCGGCCGCCGAGCTCGTTCTCGCTGGAGGATGCGCGGGCGTTCTACCGCGGCCAGTGGCCGACGCTGGACGACGTCTCGATCGAGCGGATGATCCAGAACTCGCTTGTGAAGGGCGAGGACGGGATGTACTCGAACGGCTACGATCGCAAGCTCTCCGAGGTGACGACCAAGGCCGCGATCCCGGAGATCAACTTCCTGTGGGACTCACTGACGCACGTGAAGGCGCCGACGCTCGTCTGTCGCGGCGAGGAGAGCCCGATACTGGACGAGGAGATCTCGTCGCGGATGGTCAGCTCGCTGCCGAACGGGCAACTGTACGTGTTCCGGGAGACGGGCCACTCGCTGCCGCGTCTCCGGCCGGAACTGTTCGCCGAGGTTGTGCGCCGGTTCTTGAACGATGAGGCGCTGCCGGAACAGTAGAGGGCGCGGAACTGCTTGGGGAATCGATGAGAAGGTCTGCCATCGCGATCATGTTCTTGGCGCTGGGTGCGCTACTGGGTGCGTGTGGCGGCGGAGGGCCGGACGAGGTGCGCGTCGATAGCATCGAGCCGTCGTCCGCGGCTTTTGGCGACGAGATCGTGATCCACGGAAGTGGCTTCACAGCGAAGAACAACGAAGTCGCGTTCGGCCTCAGCGGACGCGTCCCCGCGGCGACCAGCGACAGCAGCTACATTGCTTCTACGATGCCACTAGAGTCCCCCGATGGGGAGACCTTGCGCTTTGTGCTCGAAGATAATCTCGGTGCGTGCCTCGGCCCTTGGCCTCCAGAACGTGACTTAGCGTGCGCTGGCGTCGGTGTGGAGCTTCCACTCGGCGATACACACCTCGCAGTCTCCAACAGGAACGGTGTTAGCAACGCCGTCCCGTTCACCCATACTGAAACCGTTGCGAACATCGCGAAAGCTGATGCGGAAGCGAAAGTCCTTGCCTCCCCGGAGTACAAGCAGCTGACCGCTGACCTGGACCGGTGGATCGACGACTACTACTGTCACCCGGCAGACCCGTCGGCCGTGGCGGGGTACGGGTTCACGGTTGCGCAAGCAGAGGACGGTCACCTTTTCATCCAGTTCGGGCTGTCGTTCATTGACCCCGCCGCGACGAATATCCCGGACGAAATTGCGGGGTACCCGGTAGAGGTTTCGGCTGGCTCGGGTACCTGGATACCGCGGGAGTGCCCGTAGGTTCGCCGGTCTCCCGGCGAGCGGGAATGAGTAGAGCCCTCCGGCTGAGACTTTCCGGAGGGCTTCGGTCCGTTCAGAGCTAGCGTTCGCGGAGGGGGTGCGGCGCTGTGCTCTTTGTGATTTCATCATCGCGCCAGGCGTGGGTGGCGCGTGAGTGCCATATGGATGGCTTGGGGCGAGTCTTGTGGCCAATCCCGCCTGCGCCTTTGGGCGGAGGCGCGCTCGCTGACAAATGAGAAGCCCCCGGCTGAGACTTTCCGGGGGCTTCGCTTGTTTCGAACTCTCGTCACCTGGGGGTGCGGCGCGAGTTCTTTATGCACGCATCATCGCTCGCGGCCGGGGGGGCGTGGTGGGCGCACGGTTACACGTCGGGGAGGGTTTGGTTAGAGCCGGTCCGGGCTAATGGCGACCGGACTGAATCGTCTCGAGTTCGTCCTCAGCGCCGGTAATGATTACGCGGTCGCCGACCTCGAGGATGGTGTCCCGCGCGGCGCCGACGGAGACATGGCCCGAGCGGTTGCGGACGCCGAGAACGGTGATGCTGTTGCGGTAGCTGATCACGGAATCGATCGTTTGGCCAGCGAGGCCGGACTCCGGAGAGATCTCGATCTCGGCGATAACAGCGGCGCCGTCCGTGCCCGCGCTGAGTGTGTCAATGAACTCGACGATCGCGGGCTGGACGGCGGACATAGCCATCTGGCGCCCGGCGATGATATACGGGGAGAACACGCGGTCTGCCCCGGCCCGCTGCATCCGCGAGCGGCTTTCCGGGTGGGCGGCGCGAGTAACGACGAAGATGTCTGGGTTCAGGGCCTTGGCTGTGAGGACGATGAACGTGTTTCCGGAGTCGGAGTCAGCGGCCGCAAGGATGCAGCGCGCCCGATCGATGCCGGCTTCCCGGAGGACGTCGTCGTTGGTTGCGTCGCCGATCAGGAGCAGGTAGCCGCGTTTTTGGGCGCGCTCGATCGCCTCTTCGACCATCTCCACTACAACGAACGGTATCTGGCGGGCGACGAGCTCGCGCGCAATCTCTTCACCCACGCGGCCGAAACCGCAGAGAATGAAGTGGTCGCTCAGGCTGCCGATGCGGGATTTCATACGCTGCCGTCCAAGTATAGAGCCAAGCTCACCTTCGATCAGGAACTGGAACACGGCCAGCAGGGCGTAGAAGATGGCGCCCACGCCGGTGACCGCGAGGAAGATCGTAAAGATGATCCCAGAGGTGTCGAGAGGGCGCACCTCGCGGAAGCCGATCGTGGTGAGCACGATCACGGTCATGTAGAGCGCGTCGAGGAGCGACCAGCCTTCGATGACTATATAGCCGGTGGTGCCGGCCATGAGAACCGCGACCAGAAGTATCCCCGCGCGGAGGACGTTGCCAGGGAGGGAGCTTATCAGCGAGCAGGCCTCGCGCCAGATCATCAGGAGGAGGATCAGGCGGCGCGGTCGCCGAAGCGCTTTTTCTTCTGCGCCACGTAGTCCACGAGGATGTACTGGCCCAGGCGCTCTGGCGTGGTGTAGAAGACGCGGCCCTTGTTCATCTTGGCGATCTGGTTCACGAACTCTTTCAGGTAGTAGTTGCGGTCCAGCATGAAGGTGTTGATCGTGATCCCCTTCTGCGTGCACCGCCGCACTTCCTTCAGCGTCTCGCGGATCGTGATCGGGCTCGGCGGGTACGCGAAGTACGAGCGGCCATGCTCCAGGTGCGCCGTCGGCTCGCCGTCCGAGATCATGATGATCTGCTTGGTGCCGGCGCTGTGCTTGGCCAGCATCTTCTGGGCAAGCATGAGCGCGTGGTGCATGTTCGTGCCGAGCACGCTCTCGTCCCAGCGGACGTACGGTAGCTCTTCGGCGCGCAACTCGCGGGCGTAGGCGGAGAAGCCGAGGATGTACAGGCTGTCCTTGGGGAACTGCGTGGTGATCAGGTTGTTCAGGGCGAGCGCGACCTTCTTCGCGGCCTGGAAGCTGCCGCGCAGGGCCATGGACCACGATAGGTCGAGCATCATCACCGTAGCGGTCTGCGTGAGCGTCTCGGCGCGGTAGACCTGGAAGTCGCTCTGCTGGAGATGCACCGGCACCTGCGGCCCCTCGCGGAAGATGCCGTTCATGATCGTCTCGCCGAGGTTCAGGTGGAACGGGTCGCCGAACTCGTAGGGCTTGGTGTCGTCAGCGCGCTCGCCGCCGCGGCCGGTGTCGCGCAGGGGGTGCTTGCCGTAGTTC
>JANLRX010000075.1:0-8488 GCA_031362025.1 Chloroflexota bacterium | reverse complement strand
CGCGCTCATCCGGTTGCAGGGCACCGTCAGCCAGATCGAAGGCACCCGCTGGACGCTCGAGTTCGGCGAGGTAAAGGTGGACTCCACTTCCGACGTCACTGGCAAGCCCGATGTTGGCGTGCGGGTCATCCTCTGGTGCGCCCGGGACACCGACGGCAGCCTGGCGGCGCTCCACGCGCGGGTGCTGGACGACATGCCGGTGCTCACGCCGACGCCTGTCCCGGTGGACCAGTCCGCCGGCCAGTAGCAGCCGCTCCGCTCCCGCCGTTTGCCGCTCGATTTTCCGGTCGCCTACAATGAACTCGCTGGCCCCCGTCGTCTAGTGGCCCAGGACGCCGCCCTTTCAAGGCGGAGATCGCGGGTTCGAATCCCGCCGGGGGCACCAGCCGCCTTCTCAGACCGCCAATTCGGCCAGACCGCTTCTCAATTCACAATCAGCATCTGGTCATATCTTTGGTAGTGGGTCAGTTTGACTGAGTGCGCTCGAAGTGCTGACGCCTTGGCTACGGTTCGAGGCACCCGTAGCTGGATCGCAGCGAGGGCCGGAGTCCTCGAACCAATGTCCAGCGGATACGCCTTCAATGGGTCAGCGGTAGGTGTCTCGTCTGTATCGTTCAAGCGCATCTTCTGCCTGAGCGCGAGCTATCCCGGCACCTGCTGCGGCCCCCATGAACCACATGACCACCCCCACGGCAATAGCGGCGAGGGAGATCCAGAACAGAATCCAGGGGCCCCCTGCCAACGCTACGAATAGGGTAACAACCCCAGCGAGGAAACCTAAGATCGCGATTAACATCCCCAGACCAAAGAAGGTTGCGGCGGTGCCTACTGAACGCTGAAGGCGCTCGGGCTCCATGCGCCCACCCCATCGATCGCTCATTTGGTGCCTCCTGTCCATGTGCTTGATTTCCGGATTATAGCCTCTTCAGCTGGCCTCGCCTACATAGACAGCCACGCAACGGCCTCTACACAAATTAGTGGGTTAGTGGGTCAGTCCTTATGTCTCTTATCTGATTGTTCTAAACCTTAGCGGCTGATAGACTCCCGCTTCGGAGGGTTTTTCATGGAACTAGTTCCCCTGATTCCGATAGCGGGCCTCGCCGCGGTGCTTTACGCACTCTACCTGGCATGGGACGTGCTTCGTCGCGACGAAGGCACGCCAGAGATGCAAGACGTCGCCTCGATGATCTATGAGGGCGCCATGGCGTTCCTTCGCCGCCAGTACGGCACGATCGCGGTTCTCGCGATAGTGACTGCGGTTGGGATCGGCGTCATCGTTGGCGCGGTCTCCGATGGCGTGAAGGACATTCTCGCCACTGACGGCAGCGTCACCTACGGCGAAAGGCAAGTCGGGCCCTGGGAAGAGGGAGCACTAACGTCTATCTCCTTCCTTCTCGGCGCCTTCTGCTCGGGCCTCGCCGGGTACATCGGCATGTTTATTGCCGTGCGCTCGAACTCCCGCACAGCCTCAGCGGCCACCCGCAGCTTGAAAGAGGCGATCACCGTCTCGCTCCGTGGCGGCGCTGTCTCGGGCTTCCTGGTGGTGGCGCTGAGCCTCATCGGCGTTTCCAGCATCTTCATCACTTACAGCGAACTCCTCGGCAACCCCAAGTCGATCGCGCCGTTCCTGATCGTCGGCTTCGGCTTCGGTGCCAGCTTCGTCGCGCTCTTCGCCCAGCTCGGCGGCGGTATCTACACCAAGGCGGCTGACGTCGGTGCTGACCTCGTGGGGAAGGTCGAAGCGGGGATCCCGGAGGATGACCCGCGTAACGCCGCCGTCGTGGCGGACCTTGTTGGCGACAACGTGGGCGACTGCGCCGGCCGTGGCGCTGACCTTTTCGAATCTATGTCGGCCGAGAACATCGGTGCGATGATCCTCGGCGTTTCGATCTATGCGGTCACGGGCGACCTGGAGTGGATCATATTCCCGCTTGTGCTGCGTTCGTTCGGCATCCTGGCGACGATCGTCGGTCTTGCCTCGGTGCCATTCTTCGCCCGTGAAGACGGTAAACAGAACGCGATGACGCCGCTGAACAACGGTTACTTCGTCGTCTCCGCGCTCTCCGTCATCGGGCTGGCGATCACTACCAAGGTGATGCTTGGCGACGAATGGTGGCGCTTCTTCATCTGCGGTTGCATCGGAATCGCGACAGGTATCGCCTTCGTCTACATCACGCAGTTCTACACCTCGGGCGCCTGGCGACCCGTTCGAGAGATCGCTGAAGCCTCCAAGACGGGGCCGGCGACGAACATCATCATCGGTACCGCGGTTGGTCTCGAAACGACGGCCGCGACCGCGCTCACAATCGTCATCGCGCTGATCGCCTCCTTCGCCATCGGCCACGAAGCGGTGATCACCGGCGACAACGGCAGCATCTCCGGCTTTAGCACCGGCGTGTTCGGTACCGCCGTCGCGACGATGGGCATGCTGATGTCGGCGGCGTATGTGCTCTCGATGGACACGTTCGGCCCGATTACGGACAACGCCGGCGGCATCGCCGAGATGTCCGGCGCCCCCGAAAGCGCTCGCCACATTACCGACGAGTTGGACTCCGTGGGTAACACTACGAAGGCGCTCACGAAGGGCTACGCGGTAGCCTCCGCCGGACTCGCGGCCTTCCTGCTCTTCAGCGCTTACCTGGACAAGGTCAAGGAGCGCCTTGAGATCCCCCTGAACCAGGAGTTACCCATCGACCTCTCGGACGTCGACGTCTTCGCCGGCGGAATGATCGGGGCGATGCTTGTGTTCGTCTTCTCGTCGCTCGCGATCCGCGCCGTTGGTTCGGCTGCCGGCGACATCATCGAAGAGGTGCGTCGCCAGTTCCGCGAAGACCCCGGCATCATGGCCGGCACTTCTCGCCCGGACTACGCCCGCGCCGTCGACATCACTGCGAAGGCGTCGCTCCGCAACATGATCGCCCCCGGCCTGCTGGCAGTGAGCCTCCCAGTGATCGTTGGTCTTGCCTTCCGGTTCCTCCGTCCGGAATCTGACTTAGGCATACCAGGGGTGGAGCCTGCTCACCACGATGGCTGGCTGGCCGTCTCCGGCATGCTGATGATCGGCACGATCGTCGGCATCATGATGGCGACGTTCTTCAACAACGTGGGTGGAGCCTGGGACAACGCCAAGAAGTACGTCGAGTCAGGTCAGCTGAAGGACGACAAGGGCGCGGTCCTCGGCAAGGGCTCTGATCCGCACAAGGCCGCCGTTGTCGGTGACACCGTCGGCGACCCGTTCAAGGACACCGCGGGCCCGTCCCTGCACGTGCTGATCAAGCTCCTCGCTACGATCACGCTGGTGATGGCGCCGCTGTTCATCCCGTAGTTCTCTAGCTTTCAGCAATCAGCTTTCAGCAATCAGCACGAAGGCCGCCCATCGGGCGGCCTTCAGCGTTTCTGGCTGACGACTGACGGCTGATAGCTGATAGCTGCTACGTCTTTTCGAAGTGCTCCACCGGCATCACGAAGACGATCGCGCCGCCGACGCGCACCTGCACCGGCTCCGCGGGGTAGATGCTTTCCGGGAAGGGCAGCGCCTGTGCGGGCACCATCTCGGTGCGTGCCCGGCACTCTGTCCGGATGATCGAGAGGACGTTCGGCAGGTCGGAGCCTTCGACGCCGGAGAGGATCGTCGCGTTGCCTTTGCGGAGGAACCCGCCTGTGCTGCTGGTCTTCGTCGCCGGGTAGCCCTGCTCCACGAGCTTGCGGATAAGCGCGTCCGCTTCGTCGTTCGAGGTGATGACTACGATCAGTTTCTGGTCGCTGTTAGCCAATCAGATCGCCTATTCGACCGGGACCGCTGGCGTTGCTTCTTCGGATGATGCGCGCGCTTCTTCCGCTGCCACGCGCACACGCTTCGTGAGCGCATCCCGCGTCTCGCGGCCGGACTGCGGAGCGACGATGAGGCCGAGCGCGGCGCCGACAGCGCCACCGATCAGGACACCGAGAATGAATCGCATTTGACCAACCTCCTGGGGCTAACTGCAGGACGTTCTAGAGGCAGGCTGAGAATAGCACGCGGCCGTTTACGTTGAAAGCGCCGCCGTCACCCCTGCGTGACGACTTTGCGCGCCGCATCCAGCTTCTCGCGCGCCGCGCCGCTGTCGATCGCGGTGCGGGCCAGTTCGATCCCCGCCCCGATGCTGTCGGCTCGTTCGGCCAACCAGATGCGGATGCCGGCGTTGAGCAGTACGAGATCACGGTACGCGCCCGCCTCTCCCGCGAAGATCGCTTCGGCTATTGCGGCGTTGTGCGCGGCGTCGCCGCCGGCCATCTCCTCGGCGGTCGCAGGCTGCAGGCCGTACTCGGAGGCGTCGATGCGGATCTCCTCCGTCTCGCCGCCCTTCCAGAGGAACGCGCGGCAAGGCCGTGACGTCGGCGCGTCCTCGTTCCCTTCGATCCCTTGCACGATGAGCACGCGCTTGAAGCCCATCTCGCTCGCCGCGGCCAGCATCTTCTCCATGTACGGCAGGTGGGCGAGGCCGATGATGCTGTTGTCCGCGCCCGCCAGGTTCGCGATCTTCTCGATCGTCGCGAAGACGGTGCGCAGGGCGATCTCCTCGCGGATCTCCTTCACGGCGAACACGTGCGGCACGAACCGCGCCGAATGCATGTACCCGAGGCCCGTCTCCTCGATCGAGCGCTGAACCTCGACTGGCGTGGCGTCAATCTCGACCCCCAGCGACTCCAGCACGTCCCCGATCGGCACGCCGTGCTTGGGGCCCATGTCCTTCTCGCCGTGCATCACCACAGGCACGCCCGCTGCTGCTGCCACGATCGACGACGCCGGTGAGACGACGATGCTCTTCTTCCGCCCGTCATACGGGCTGCCGATGTCCAGCAGGCCGCTGACGTTCGGGCGGATGAGCTCCGCCCCCGCCCGGAACGCCTCCGCGAAGGCCAGCAGCTCGTCCACTGTCTCGCCCTTGTAGCGCTGCAGCAGCAGGAAGCCGCCCGCCTGCGCCCGCGTCGCCTCGCCGCTCAGGAGCAGCCCGATGGCGTCGCGGGCCTCTTCGCGTGTCAGGTCGCGCCCGCTCCTCGGCCCCTGCCCGATCGCCTTCAGATAGCCGCGCATACGGTCGTAGGGTGAGCCGGTGATGGCTGGATGCTTGCTGGCGGCGTATTCGGTCATACGCCCAGTTTACGACGCTGCAGGCTGCTCCTGGTGCAGGATGTACTGCGGCTGTCCCGTTGGCGGCTGCTGCAGAAGCGTGCGGAGGACCGCCGGGCGCAAGTCGAGGCCCGGCAGATCGCCGACGGGGATCCACTCGAAGTACAGCTCGCTGTTGTCCCACTCGTGGCCGATGAACTTCTGCTCGTGCATCTGCGAAAGGTCCGCCGGCATCGTCGCCGCGAAGTAGAGGCCGATCTCGTGGTGGCGGAGGCCCTGGTAGGTGTACAGGTTCTCGATGATGTAGAGCAGCCCCCCGACCTCGATGCCCGTGTCCTCGGGCAGCTCCATCTCCTCGATCATCTCTCGGCGCACGCACTCCCGAGCCGGTTCGTTCATCTCCATCCGCCCGCCCGGCATGCACCAGAACTCCTGCCCCTCGAACTGGTGAAGGAGCACTTCGTCCCCGCGCCTGACGACCGAGGCCGCGCGGTATACGAACTTCCCCTCGGTTGTCTCGAACTGGATCATCATGCTGGGTCTAGTTTGACACATCAGTCGCTACGACTTACGATAAGTAAGTATATAGCGACTAGCCAAGAGGAACCCCCATGGAAATCGGAATCACAACATTCGCCGAGACAACGACTGACCCGGCCACCGGAAAGCCGTTCGACCCGGCGACGCGGCTCGCCAACCTTCTCGAAGAGGTGAAACTCGCCGACGAGGTTGGTCTCGACGTTTACGCCGTGGGCGAACACCACAGGCCGGACTTCGCCGCGCCGTCGCCAGCCGTCATTCTCGGCGCCGCGGCCGCAGTGACAAAGCGGATCCGGCTCGCGAGCGCCGTCACCGTCCTGAGCACCGACGATCCGGTCCGCGTATTCGAAGACTTTGCAACGGTCGATCTGCTGTCTAACGGACGGGCGGAGATCTGGGCCGGCCGTGGCTCGTTCACGGAGACGTTCCCGCTGTTCGGCTACGACCTGGGCGACTACGATCAGCTGTTCGCCGAGAAGCTCGACCTCCTTCTGAAGCTCCGGGACAACGAGCGTGTCACGTGGTCCGGGCTCGGCCGGCCAGCGCTCGATGACCTCGGCGTCTACCCGCGCCCGGTTCAGCAGCCGCTGCCCGTCTGGATCGGTGTCGGCGGCAACCCGAACTCCGTCATTCGCGCCGGGAGGCTCGGGCTTCCCCTCGTCGTCGCGATCATTGGTGGCGAACCGAAGCGATTCGCCCCGCTGTTCGAGCTGTATCGCGAGTCCGCGCGGGCTGCGGGCCACGACCTGACGAAGCTGCCCGTGGCCATCAACTCCCACGGTTTCGTCGCCGATCACGCCGATGACGCGGTGGAGACGTTCTACCCTCCGTACGCCGAAGTCATGAGCACTATCGGGCGCGAGCGCGGCTGGTCACCGATGACGCGCGGCCAGTTCGAGGCTCTGCGCGGCCCCACCGGCTCGCTGCTGATCGGCTCCCCGCAGGACGTGATCGACAAGATGCTCTACGAACACGAGCTCTTCAACTACGACCGCTTCCTGCTGCACCTGAGCGTCGGCACGATGCCACACGACAAGGTCATGCGCGCTATCGAGCTGATCGGCACGAAGGTCGCGCCTGCGGTCCGGAGGGCCCTCGCCGTGGCGGATGCGGCTGAACCGGTCACCAGTTTGTAGGTCTGACGCCGTGCCGCTTCGTGCTTGACCCGCTGGCAGCCAGGCGAGGTACAATCCGGACGTATGAGCGGACATTCTCACTGGTCACAGATCAAGCGCCAAAAGGGCTCGGCGGACAACAAGCGCGGCCAGCTCTTTACCCGGCTCTCTCGCGAAATCTCCGTGGCCGCGCGTGAAGGCGGCGCCGACGCGACGATGAACTCACGCCTTCGTCTCGCCATCGACAAGGCGAAGGAAGGCAACATGCCCGCCGACACCATCAAGCGCGCGGTCGAGAAGGGTGGCCCCGGCGAAGCGGCGAACCTTCAGGAGATCACCTTCGAGGGCTACGGTCCCGGTGGCGTCGCGATCATCGTCGAGACCGTTACCGACAACCGCAATCGCACGGTGACGGATGTGCGGATGGGCCTCTCCCGCAACGGCGGCACGATGGGTGAGTCCGGCAGCGTCGCCTGGCAGTTCGACACGTGCGGCCTCATCGGCATCGACCCCCAGGGCACCGACTCCGACGAACTCGCGCTCCTCGCGATCGACGCCGGTGCCAGCGACGTCCGCATCGAAGATAGCTACATCGAAGTCGTGACCGCACCGACCGAACTGGATAAGGTGCGTCGCGCGCTCGTCGAGGGCGGGATGAAGGTGACTTCCGCCGAACTCTCCAAGATCCCGAAGAACAGCGTCCCGCTCGACGACAAGAACGCGGTTTCCGCGCTCAAGCTGCTCGACGTGCTCGAAGACCTGGACGACGTCCAGAAGGTGTATTCCAACGCGGACTTCCCGGAGTCCGTGCTCATGGAATACGCCGCCGCGAGTTAGCGCCGCCCGCCCGTGACCCGCTCCGGGCCCATCACCATCCTCGGGATCGACCCCGGCCTCAGTTGTACCGGCTACGGCGTTATCGTCGTCGACGGTTCGACGTACCGCTGCCTCGACTTTGGTGGCATCTCCCCGCCGCCCAAGGCCACCCGCGCCGAGAAGCTGATGCGCATCCACGAGGGCCTTGTCGACATAATCGATAAGACGCACCCTGACGAAGTCGCGATCGAAGACTTCATCCATGGCTTCGTGCGCGCCGCGGTCGCGATCGGAGAAGCGCGCGCCGCCGCCGTTCTCGCCGCCTCCCGCGCTGGCCTCACTGTCGAGCTGTACAAGCCGTCCGAAGTAAAGCAGTGGGTGACATCGTACGGCCGCGGTTCGAAGGACCAGGTCGGGATGATGGTGCAGTCGCTCCTCGGCATGAAGGAGCCGGCGCAACCCAACGACGCTGCAGACGCGCTGGCCATCGCCCTCTGCCACGCCATGAGACGCGGCGCTGCCGCCCAGATCGAGGCCGCGTCCCGATGATCGCACGTCTCACCGGAACCGTCGCCGACCGCGGGCTGGACAGCATCGTTCTCGACGTGAACGGCGTTGGGTACCTCGTGTTCGCCCCGGCGTCCGTCATCACGCGTGCCAACCCGGGGACCGAGGTCGTCCTGCACACGCACATGGTCGTTCGCGAAGACGCGATGACCATCTACGGCTTCTTCGAGGCACACCAGCAGCGCCTCTTCCAGACGCTTATCGGCGTCTCGGGCGTTGGCCCCAAGGTCGCGCTCGCCCTGCTCTCGATCATGGACGCAGACGAGCTGTCGTTCGCCATCGCCTCGGGGAACGCCGCCGCCCTGGCCCGCGCCCCCGGCGTCGGCCAGAAACTTGCCGC
>JANLRX010000213.1:0-4551 GCA_031362025.1 Chloroflexota bacterium | reverse complement strand
GCTCGCCCGTGAAGAACGGGTGGCAGTTGCTGCACAGCTCGATTTTCAGCTCCGGCTTCGTGGCGTGAGTCTGCCACGTGTTGCCACAGGCGCACTTGATGGTGGCCTCTACGTATTCTGGGTGGAGTTCGGTCTTCATGTCGTTCCTTGGTCTTGTACTGGGATTGCTTGCCGCTATTCCGCGACGAGGACGCTAACCTTCTTGCGGCCGTCCTTGGAGAACGGGGAGAACTTCACCTTGCCCTCGATCAGAGAGTAGATCGTGTAGTCCCGCCCGAGCCCAACGTTCAGGCCGGGGTGGATGCGGGTGCCGCGCTGGCGCACGATGATCGTGCCCGGCAAGACGACCTGCCCATCGAACCGCTTTACACCGAGGCGCTTGCCGTGCGAGTCGCGGCCGTTCTTTGCGCTTCCACCACTTTTCTTATGTGCCATTGTCTATTCTCCTTCGATCGCCTCAGCGTCGGCAGCGGGAGCATCAGCCTCGGCCTTCGGCTTTGCTGCGCGCTTCCGGGGAGCGGGCTTCGGCGCATCTGGATCCGCCAGGGAGGCCGTTGCTGTGGGCTTCTTGGCGGCTGGCTTGCGCTTCGGCTTGACTTCGGCCTCGGGAGCCTCTGTCGTGGCCTCAGGTGCTTCTACCTCAGCTGCGGCCTCAACAGCCGTCGACTCCACAGCCTCGACCTCCGCTGCCACCGTTGCTTCGGCGTCAGGCTCGGCAAGGCTCCGCTGGCTTCGGCGGGTTGGCTTCGGCTTCTCGGAGCCTTCGGTGTAGGTGCCGCCGGCGGTCACGATCTCCTTTACGGAGAGTCGAGTGAACTCCTGGCGGTGACCCCTCTTGTTCCGGTAGCGGGTCTTGTTCTTGTACTTGAAGACGATGATCTTCCTGCCGCGGCCGTGCTCTACGACCTCAGCGACGACATGAGCGCCGTCAACCAGCGGCACGCCGACCTGTGTTTCGCCGTTCCCGCCAAGCAGCAGGACACCGAGGTCAACTCGTGAGCCGACGTCGGCCTTCAGCCGCTCGACGTCAAACGTCTGGTTCGGCTCGACCTTGTATTGCCTTCCGCCGGAGCGGATGATCGCGTAAATGGGACTCCTCCACGTACTGAGACGACCGCGGTGGGTCGTCTCATGGGATTGCTCTTATGAGGCGCGGCTCTTAGTAGGCCACAAACACCGATTGTAATCGCGACGTTCGTGTCTGTCCAGAGCCCGGGCGCTTACTCGACTGTCGGATCGACGTTGGAAGGGGCATCCCAGGCCAGTCCGGGCTTCGGCGGCGCCACCGGCTTCTGAGGCTCCGGAGTGTGCTGTTCCGTACCGGGAGTGTCTTCCTCGGCTATCGACTGACCGGGTGCACCGGTGCCTGTGAGGACGCCCATTAGGATGTCGCCCTCAATCGTCTCTCGCTCAAGAAGCACCGTCACGATCGCGTCCAGCTTGTCCTTGTTCTCAGACAGCAGCTTCTTCGCCGTGTGGTAGGCCTTGTCGATGATCTGGCGGACCTCTTCGTCGATCTCCTCAGCAACCTTCTCAGAGTAGTTGCGGCTCTCGGAGATCTCTCGTCCAAGGAACACCAGCTCCTCCTTGCGGCCAAACGTTCGAGGCCCGAGGCGCTCGCTCATGCCCCACTGGGTCACCATCTGGCGGGCCAGGCCGGTCCCCTTCTGCAAGTCGTCTGAAGGTCCGGTCGTCGCTTCGCCGAACTGCATCTCTTCCGCCACCAGGCCACCGAGAATCGCGGCCAGCATGTCCTGGAACTGCGAACGCGAGTACAGGTGGCGGTCTTCCTCGGGGAGGAACCGCGTGAAGCCGCCTGCCATACCACGGGCGACGATGCTGATCTTGTACGGCGGGTCTGCATTCGGAAGGATGAACCCCACGAGCGCGTGCCCTGCTTCGTGGTACGCGATGATTTCGCGTTCCTTCTTGCTAATAACACGACTGCGCCGCTCCGGTCCCGCGATTACGCGGTCAACGGCCTCATCGAGCTCCGGCATCGTGATCTTCTTCTTGCCACGGCGCGCTGCCAGGATCGCGGCCTCGTTGATCAGGTTCGCGAGGTCAGCACCGGAGAACCCGGGTGTCTGCTTCGCGACGATCTCCAGCGTGACGGAAGTGTCCATCGGCTTGCCCTTGGCGTGCACTTCCAGGATCGCCTTCCGGCCCTTGATATCCGGGCTGTCCAGCACAACCTTTCGGTCGAACCGGCCGGGGCGTAGGAGCGCAGGGTCGAGGATGTCCGGGCGGTTCGTGGCCGCCACGACGATAACGTTAGTGTTAGTGTCGAAGCCGTCCATCTCGACGAGGATCTGGTTCAGCGTCTGCTCGCGCTCGTCGTGGCTGCCGCCGAGGCCCGCGCCACGGTGGCGGCCTACTGCGTCGATCTCGTCCACGAAGACGATGCAGGGAGAGTTTCGCTTGGCCTGATCGAACAGGTCGCGGACGCGGGACGCACCCACACCCACGAACATCTCGACGAACTCAGAACCAGAGATCGAAAAGAACGGTACTCCCGCTTCGCCGGCGACTGCCTTGGCGAGCAGCGTCTTGCCGGTACCGGGAGGGCCCACCAGGAGCACGCCCTTCGGAATGCGCGCGCCGAGCGCCGCAAACTTCTCGGGGTACTTCAGGAACTCAACGACTTCCTTCAGTTCCTCCTTCGCCTCCTCCACCCCGGCAACATCCAGGAACGTCACGCTCGGACGGCTGCCGCTGACCATTCGCGCTTTGCTCTTTCCGAAATTGAGCGCTTGGTTGTTAGAGCCCTGTGCCTGACGCAGGAAGAAGATCAGGAATCCAAAGATCAGGAGGATCGGAAGGAACTGGAGCATGATGCCAAAAATGCGGTTCCAGGAACTTGTTTCCTTGAGACTGACTTCGGGATAGTTGTCCGATCCCGGCTCGACCCCATTGTCCTGGAGAACATTGCGAACTGTGTCGCCCTTCTCCATCTTGGCTCTGTAGGTGATGTCTTCGCCTCGAAGCTTGTAGTCCAGCTGAGTGCCGTCGACATCAACCTTCACCACCTCGCCCGCTTGGGCATCGGAGATGAACTGGCTTAGTTCAACTTTTTGGGGGGAATCGCCGCCGCCCTGCAATACGGCGAAAACGATAGCGACTATCGCAACCAGGATAAGGAGGTAAATGAAGCTGTTTCGTAACCAGCGTCCGTACATATGACTCTTTTCTTTTAAGCAACTTCGGGTAGGGCTGACCTACTCTTGGTACGAAGCAATTGTAGCACAGGGATGTTGTTCCCCCTGTATCTAAGATAGGTGACGGCTGGGGTTACGTTTCAGTTACACTCGCTAGTCCGATTCAGACGCAAGCTTCCCCGTTTGGGCCCAATTTTCCTTGTCAATGTCCTCAAAGACGATGATCGTCGCTTCAGGCGTGGTGTGGGCGATGTTGACCATGGCGTCCGTGATAACGCGGGCCAGCTCGCGCTTTTGCGCTTCCGTGCGGCCCGTCCACATCTCTACTCGAACAATGGGCATGGTGTCCTCCTCTTCATTCTCGGTTCGGAGGCTAAGTTTACGGTGTGCGCTGGCTCTCCGCGATGTTCGCCCAATCGCCGCGTTGTCAACGTATCCGTGCCACGATTCGTTGACCCGCTCACATCATGAGCCCGATGCTACTCACATGAGCCGTCCAACGCTGCGATTCGAGCGCACCCTCTGGGGTGACGAAGTCAACCTGATCGCCGGCGTGGACGAAGTCGGCCGTGGACCGCTCGCTGGCCCGGTGACCGCGGGCGCCGTGATCCTCCCGAACGGAGTTCGCGCTGGCGGCCGCTATAGGTTCCTCCAGAAGGTGAACGACAGCAAGCAACTCACCGCAGACGCCCGCGAAGAGCTCGCCGAACTGATTTGGGAACGCGCACTCGCCGCCGCCGTCTCGTTCGTCTCCGTCGAGACGATAGACCGCATCGGCATCGCCGAGGCCTCTCGCCAAGCCATGCTCGGTGCCATCGGAGACCTCCAGGTGCGTCCGCAGCACCTCCTGATCGACGCCTTCCGGCTGCGCGCCTGCGCCCTTCCTCAGACGCCGATCATCAAGGGCGACGCACTCTCCATCTCGATCGCCGCCGCCTCGATCATCGCCAAGGTTGCTCGCGATCACGTGATGGACGGCCACGACGGCGAGCACCCCGGCTACGGCTTCACCACGAACAAGGGTTACTACACTGCCGAGCATGTTAGCGCCATCTACGAACTCGGCCCGTGCTCCTTGCACCGCCGGTCGTTCTCGCCGGTGAAAGAGCTGGTGTCTCCCCAGCTCCAGATGTGGCCGGCGCACCCGATCGTGACGCCAGTGCCACTCGCTGCTATATAATCGCCCCGCCTTGCCGCATTCTTTCTGAGGAGACACCATGCCTACCGTTAACACCGTGCTCGGCCCCGTTGACACCAGAGACCTCGGATTCACGCTCATGCACGAGCACATCATCATCAACTCCCCCGGCGTGAAAGAGAACTTTCCCGTTTACGACCGCTCTACGGAGATTGAGAACGCCGTCCGGCGGGTAAAAGAGGCCCAGGAACGTGG
>JANLRX010000210.1:0-5502 GCA_031362025.1 Chloroflexota bacterium | reverse complement strand
CGTTCGTCCTGAGCCAGGATCAAACCCTCATGAAAAAACCATTTTGGGTTCAAACACTAGCGCTTGTTCTAATTCGGAAGCCTCGCACTTCCATCCACTATTCAGCTGTTAAGGTGCCGGGCAAGGTGATCCTCCACTTTGAGGGTGGAGACAAAACAATCCCGGGTAACCAGCAGGGGTTCAACAAACGTTGAACCATGCGGCCCCGGAGATGTTCAGTTCTTGAACTGCCAACGGATTAGTCTAGACGGCGAATTGCGGGCGTGTCAAACGCTTCGCTGGACTTCCTGACGGGCCGTCGCGGCCCCGGAAAGCGCGGTCTGTTCCTGTTGGCTTCTTAAAGATCCTCTTGTACTCGAATGATTGTAGACCTGATGTTTGCGATGCGTCAATGCGTGGCGGTCGATGGGCGCGATGAGGTGAGTCGACGGAGTGCTGTTTGGAGGCCTGAAGGCGCTCCGCTACTTGCGGATGTTTGTGCTGGTGAGGGTCACGTTGTTTCGGGCGATGGTGGCGGTGACGTTGCCGGGGAGGTCGATGGCGGTGCGGCCTGTGGGGAGGATGGTGAGGAGTTCGTCGATGCGGTCGGATTCGGAGGAGCCGCCGAGTTGGACGGCGGCGCGGCGGAGGAGGCGGGCGGCGATGGCGGGGTGGAGGGCGACGAGTTCGGCGCGATCGAAGGTGACGGTGTCGGCGTCGTGGCGGGCGAGACGGCGGTATTCGGCGTCTGCTGCGAGGTCGAGGTAGCCGGTGTCGCGGGCGGCTGTTTCGGCGAGGCGGATGAGGGCGCGTTCGATGCGGGGGTTGAAGTCGCGCATGAGGGGGAGAAGCTGGTGGCGGACGCGGTTGCGGGTGGCGGCGGGGAGGGCGTTGGTGTGGTCGATGCGCGGGTCGATGGTGGACTCGTGGCAGTAGCGTTCGGTTTCGGCGCGGGTGAGGCCGAGGAGGGGGCGGGCGATCTCGGGGCCGGTTCCGAAGGGCCAGGGGGAGCGCGCGGGCATGGCAGCGAGCCCGTCGAGGCCGGCGCCGCGGATGAGGTGGAGGAGGACGGTTTCGGCGCGGTCGGCGGCGGTGTGGCCTACGGCGATGCCGGTGGCGTTCTGGCGTCTGGCCTCGGCGCCGAGGAAGTCGTAGCGCATCTTGCGGGCGGCGTCCTCGGTCGATTCTTTGTGCTTGCAGACACGGGCTGGAACGTCGCCGCGGGCGGAGGTGAAATCGAGGCTGAGGGTGGTGGCGAGGGCTTCGACGAAGTCGCGGTCGGCAGCGTGGTCGGCGGTGTCGCGGAGCATGTGGTCGTAGTGGGCGACGGTGAGCGTGAGGTTGAGGGTGGGGGCGATTCGCGCGAGGGCGAGGAGCATGGCGGTGGAGTCGGGGCCGCCGGAGACGGCGACGATGAGGCGCTCGTTGGGGCGGATGATGTAGTGAGCGCGGATGTTCTTGAGGACGCGCTTATCGAGCGTGCGAGTGTAGCGGGTCTCGACGGGGGTTAGGTGGGTGCGGACTGGCGCGACCATGGATTCAATTGTACGCGGAGCTCGCCCCGCCCCCCGCCCCGTTTGACAGAGCTGAAGCTCTGTCCGTACGGATCTGGGGGGAGCTCAGATGTCGAAGCGTTCGTTGACGAGTTCTTCGCTGCGGGACCAGAGGTCGTTCGCGTGCGGTAGGTCCTGGGCGTAGGGGCGAACGCCGGCCATGGCCTTGGGGTCGCTACCGGGTTCGGCGACGTGGCAGTCTTCGCAGTAGCGGCCACCAATCTCCGCTGGGTCAGCGATGATGGCCGCCCAGACTGATGTGGCGGCACCCTGGGGGATCGTCTTGAATTGGTACGACCCGCTGGCGACGGGGCTGCGATCGCGCAGGGCCTGGTACGACTCCGGGGTCATGTGGCGGCCGAGTTCGGTCTGGATGCCGCCGGGGTGCACGGAGGCGGCGCGGACGTTGCGTTCGCGGAGGCGGTTGTCGAGGGAGACGGCGAAGAGGGCGTTGGCCGTCTTGGAGCGGCCGTACGCGATCCACGGGTCGTATGGAGTGCGCTCGAAGTTGGGGTCATCGAGATCGACGTCGGCGAAGCGGTGGCCGGAGGAAGTGAGGCAGATGGTGCGGCTGGGAGCGCCGGCGAGGAGGAGGGGGACGAGGCGGTTCACGAAGACGAAGTGGCCGAGGTGGTTGGTGCCGAACTGGGTTTCGAAGCCGTCTTCGGTTTTGCCCTGGGGAGCGGCCATGACGCCGGCGTTCGCGATCAGGACGTGCAGGGGCTGGCCTTCCGCGAGGAGCTTGTCGGCGGCGGCGCGGACGCTGGCCAGCGAGGCGAGGTCGAGCTCGATCAGATCGACGCTGCCCTTTGCCTGCGCGCGGACTTCCTCGGTAGCGCGTGCGCCTTTCGCGAGGTCGCGGACGGCGAGAACGACGTCGGCGCCGTGGGAGGCGAGAGCGCGGGCGGTCTCGACACCGAGACCCGCTGAGGCGCCGGTGATGAGGACGCGACGGCCCGAGAGGTCCACGCCTTCGAGAAGTTCGTCGGTTGTTGTTTCGCGGCTGTACGTGGTGTTGGTCATCGGTTCCTCCTGCTGGTCGCGTGATGCGTCGGTAGCTTAGCACTCGGGAGGTGTACGAACGGCGCGACCGGTACTAGCATGGAAGGACGATGGTTATCGATCAGCAGGCGGCGACGATACGCAACAAGACGCTGGTGCTGGACCTGGTGGAGTGGGTGGCGCGCGGGCCGAAGTCGTACGACGAGGTGATGGAGGCGTGGCGGACGTCGTGTCCGCGGTTCCCGGTCTGGGAGGACGCGGTCGAGCTAGGGTTGGTGGTGCGGGTGTGCGAGGTGGGACGGGCGGCGATTGTGCGCGTGACGCCCGAGGGCACAGAGTTCCTGCGAACGGAAGGGCGCGCTACTCCAGGCTGAAGTAGACCTGGTCGTCGTCGGTACCGGGGTAGAGGACGATCGCGAGGGTCAGGTCCGTCTCGTCGTCGTCGGGCTGGACGCAGAGGTTGCCCTGGAGGGTTGCTCCGGGCACGAGGATGTCCAGGAATTCGCCGGGGACGACTCCGCAGCCCGGGTCGAACCAGTCGTAGGGGATGCTGCTCTCGCCGTATAGCGAGTACTCGAGGTCGAGGCCGAGGTCGATGGGCTCTGTGCCGACGTTGGTCAGTTCGACGGTCATGAGGACCATCACCTTGCCGGAGGCAGCGGAGTCGTTGAACTGGTTTTTCGGCGAGCACCACGTCTTCGGCGTCGAGGTTCACGGAGAGGACGCGGGCGGAGAGGCGATCCATGACGGTGCCGGTTTGGCCGAAGGGGGATGGGATTGTCTCGTGCGTCGGTGCGGCCTTGGGTGCCTGAGGGTGCGTCAGTTGGCTCCTCAGCGTCAGTGGGCTCCGGCTCGTTGGTTTCGGAGGGGCGGTCGCCGCGGGGGTCCGTGACGGTGACGTCTAGCTCCCCGGCGGCGAGTTCGACGGCGATCTGGGTGACGTCTTCGAGGTCGGTGGTCTCGAAGGGGGCGTAGTCCTGGGCGAAGATGACGATGAGAGCGCGGCCGACGACGACGTACACGAAGTCGTAGTAGAGGGTGGCTTCGGTGATGAGGCCGCCCTCTTTGTCACCCTCTGTGATCACCCGGAAGGCGGCGGCGCCATCGCCGAATTTCAGTGTCTCGACGTCTTCGCGTCGTGGGTCGGTGAAGGTGGCTGTGGAGGTGTCGAGGCCGCCCGATTCGATGAGGTCGACGAGGCAGGACGCTCGGTCGTCGATCTGGGCGAGAGCGGAGACGGCATCGGCTTCGGTGGAGAAGATGAGGGCGTGCTCGGAGACTGAGCCTGAGAATTCGTGGGTGAAGTCGCCGGTCTTGGCCTTCGCGCTGGGGGCTTCGCCGGAGATACAGGGATCGAATGGATGGTCGCCGTAGTCGCCGGCGAAGGAGATGCGGGTCCATTCGTCGCCTAAGTCCTCGAGCTCAAGGAGCATTGTGTTTGCGTGGACGCGGTCTTGCTGAGCGCCGGGCGACTGCGCAGGGGGTTCGGCTCCCTCGCCACCGCCGCAGGAGACGAGGAGGACGTGAGCAGGGTGAGGAGCGAGAGGCGCAACAGCTTCACGATTACCCCCGCAGACATCTTGGACGGATTGTGACGGGATTCGGCGGCGTGGTGCAAGGGTGTGGGACTGGCAGATGCTTGATATGCGAGAGCCTTGCGTTCAACCTTGACTCCGTCTGCGGACGAGCACATTCTCCACTCATGCAATCCATAGCGACTGCGCCGAAGGCCGACCCATGGCGATAACGATGCGGGAGCAGTTCCTCGTGCGGGCGGCGATCGAGGACGTCTGGGATTTCCTGATGGACCCGCACTGCGTGGTTGCTTGCACGCCGGGAGCGCACCTGCAAGAGGTCGAGTCGGAGCGCGCGTTTACAGGGAGCATCAAGGTTGCGATTGGGCCGTTCGTGACCAGCTACAAGGGCCGCGTGGAGTTCGTGGAGGTGGATGAGACTGAGCACCGCGCAAGGCTGACGGCTGAGGGGCACGAACGTAATGGCGGCGCCGCGCGGGGATCCATGGTCAGTTTCTTGACGGCGGTTGAAGGCGGCACCGAGGTGGTGGTGGACGTATCGGTCGAGGGGACGAGCAAGCTGGTGCACATGGGTCTGAGCCTGACGCAGAACCTTTCGGAGGAGCTTTTCGGGCAGTTCGCGAACTGCGTGAGGGAGCGGCTGGAACAGCCGCACGGGGACCACACTACCCTCGGAGGTGACGATGTCCCGGAGCCGGTGCAAGTGTTCCCGCTCCTGGCGAAGGCGTTCCTGCGGCGGTTTCGGGCGAAGGACCCGGCGAAGTAGCTTAGTCGGTGGGATTCGGGACGATGATCAGCATCCCGAACCCGAGGGCACGGGAGGGCTTCATCGAGCGCAGGGCGGCCCAGCGTGTGAGGTGAGGGAGCTCCTTGAGGTTGGGGGCCGGCAGACCCGGCGCGGAGACGAGCGCCCGGCCTTCGTGCGGACGGCCCTTCATCCAGTAGCGGATGTCGGGGTTGGCTTGCGCGTTTCGGAGCCAGTTCGCGCGGCTGCCGAGAACGGTGGTAATCCAGAGGTAGCCGCCGAGGCCCACGGTCGCGAGGAGCGGGTTGCGGTACGTCTTGCCGCTACGCCTTCCGACCGTTTCGAGCACGATGAGACCAGCGGGGAGCGGGCCGGGGGATGCGAACCCGGACCGGACGCGTGGCTCGACGGTGGCGTTGACGCGGCGAAGGATGCCGCCGTCAGCCTTGCGCCGAGATTTGGGTTTGGCAGCGATGGGGCGGCGTCGCGGAAGATCAGTGGCCATGTCTTGATGATAGGGGTTGAGGCATCAACGCGTGAGGGCAGGGGTGGTTCGATTCGTGTCGGTTTTGTGGTTTAGCGGATGAGGGTGTCCCACCAGAGGTCCGGCAGTTCGCCGGGGGCGGGAGTGGCGGTGGGCTGGGAGGAGATAGCGACGAAGCCGATTTCGCCCTGCTTCACATAGCCG
>JANLRX010000051.1:0-2045 GCA_031362025.1 Chloroflexota bacterium | reverse complement strand
TCGAAGCCGGAGCCGGTGGCGTAGGGGTTGTAGATGGACTGGAGCGCTTCGGCGAAGTGTTTGACGGGGAAGATGTCGCCGAGCACGTCGAGCCACTTAGGCGGGCTGCTTAGGGGGATGAACACCTTCGAGATGAAGAGTAGCGGCAGGATCGTGCCGTTGGTGATCGAGGGCGCGGCGTCGGCGTTGGGGATGACGGCGGTGATCGCGAGGCCGAGTGCGCAGAAGGCAGCCGACGCGACGAAGACGGTGACGAAGAGCGCGGGGAACCGGTCGGTGGGGATGTCGATATCGTAGAGGAGCTGGCCGGCGATGCTGACGACTGCGACGAGCAGGAAGGCAACGAAGATCGAGTGGACGACCTTCCCGAAGAGCCAGGCCCACGCGGGGAGAGGTGTCCCGCGCACACGCTTGAGGACGCCGAGATCGCGGTTGATCGAGACCATCATCCCGATGTTGGTGTAGCAGGCGCTGATGACTGATAGCGCGGCGATGCCGGGGACATAGAAGGCGCTGATATCGGTGTCGCGACCGCGGAGGAAGACGGTATCGCCTTCGAAGATCGCGTTGAAGAGCACGAGGAACATCAGCGGGAGGATGACGGTGAAGAACGCCGCCGCCGGGTTCCGCCAGAACGCCCGGTTCTCATACACGACCTGGCGGAGCGCCTGCCCGAACACGCTCATTCGGCGGACTCTTCCGACTGCTCGGCGAGGCGGATGTAGACGTCTTCGAGGGTGAGAGGGGCGACGGTCAGGTCCTCCAGCGTGACGTTCTGTTCGAGCGCCCAGGAGGTGAGGGCGTGGACGAGGCGCGTCGGGTTGTCGGTGTGGATGGCGATGCGGTTACTCTCTACAGTGGCGAGCGCGGCGAGGGCGGGAGGCAGCGTTTCGAGGGGGAAGGTGTCGCGGAAGCTAATGCGGGTGTCGCTGTAGCGGGAGCGCAGGTCGTCGGGGGTGCCGGTGGCGACGATGCGGCCGCCCACGATGGCGGCGACGCGGTCCGCGAGGTACTGCGCTTCTTCCATGTAATGGGTCGTGAGGAGGATCGTCTTGCCGAGCGCCTTCAGGCCGCGGATCATCTCCCAGGCGGTGCGGCGGGCGGATGGGTCGAAACCAGTGGTGGGCTCATCCAGGAACAGCAGGTCAGGGTCGCCGGCGATGCCGATGCCGACATCGAGGCGGCGCTGCTGGCCGCCGGAGAGCCGCCGCACGAGCTTGCGTTCGACGTCCGCGAGGCCGACGAGGTTGAGGACAGCGGACGTGGACATGGGGTGGGGGTAGTAGCCGCGGAAGAGGTCGATCGTCTCGCCGACGCGGAGGTACTGCTGGATGGAGGTGCTCTGGAGGACGATGCCAATGCGTTCCTTGAAGGCGCGTTCGTTTCGCCGGGGATCGTAGCCGAGGACTTGCACTTCACCCGCGTCCGCCTGTCGATGACCTTCCAGGATCTCGAGGGTAGTGGTTTTGCCGGCGCCATTCGGCCCGATGAGCGCGAAGATCTCGCCAGTGCGCACCTCGAGGTCAACACCGCGCACGGCTTCGAGGGAGCCGTATGACTTGCGGAGATCGCGGACTTGGACGGCGAGTGGGGTCATGGCCCGATTGTAGGCGGTGCGCACGTCTGGGCGTACCACCGGCCACGGCGACGGGACAGGTGAAGTGACTGCGGGAACTTTACTCCCGACAGTACCGCGCTCTGCCTCGAACCCCGGACAACAAAAAAGGCCGCCCGTTCCCGGCGGCCTCCTGCTATTCCTGTCCCTGAGAAGGGACCGCGTACCGATGCAGCATATGCTGCGCCTCGTCCGTCGCCCCCAAATCCACCGCATCACAGTAGATCGAATAAATCGTCCGGTCGATCAACCGCATCCCATCCTCATTCAACTGACCCGTCTGATCGGCCTGAAGCCGAAGCAACCGGTTCAAGCGTCCCAAAAAGTGCTGCTGTAGCTGCGAGTACGAACTCGCATCCTCCCTGTGTGAGAGCATCCCCCAATACCTCCCTAAATGCTCGACAGACCCAAACTGTTATTCCGGCTTATC
>JANLRX010000042.1:0-1510 GCA_031362025.1 Chloroflexota bacterium | reverse complement strand
CGCCCGTGCCGGCAACGACGGCGGTCTCCCCCTCCACCTCGGCCTCCACGCCGGCGACGTGATCCGCGAAGACGACAACGTCTTCGGCGGTGCTGTCAACATCGCGGCGCGGATCAGCGCGCTGTCCGCGCCGGGTGAGGTGCTCGTGTCGGACACGGTGCGTTCGCTGGCGCGGACGTCGGCGGGAGTGGAGTTCGTGGACCGCGGCGAGCAGTCGCTGAAGGGCATCGAGGACACGGTGCGGGTGTTCGCGGTGAGGCCGGTCTGATGGAATCGCAGATTCAGTACGTGCACACGCCCGACGGCGTTGCGATCGCTTATGCGGTTGCCGGAGAAGGCCCGCCTTTGCTCTTTGCTCGCTCGCTACTGGCAGCCGGAGTCGACGATGAGATCGCGCGGTCCGAACCGTTCTGGTTGGCGCTCCGGGAGTCCCATTCCGTCGTGTTATGGGACATCCGCGGTCAGGGACTTTCAGGGAGTGCTCCAGAGGCCGGGTTCGAGGATTGGCTGGCCGACATGGAAGTGGTAGCCGATGCGGCGGGCGCCGACCGCTTCGACCTCGTCGGCACGCGTACGCCATGCCATCTCGCGATGGCTTACGCCGCACGCCATCCGGACCGCGTCAATCGCATGGTGCTGCACTCCCCCAGCCGTCCGGGATTCTCGTTGCGCCAGGCCCAGCCAGCGTGGCTCTTCGCGCTCGCGTCGGAGAACTGGCACGACTTCGTCGACATCCTGGCGCTTCGTATACACGGATGGGACCGAGCTCCAGCGGCGCAACGCTCGGCGGATCGGATCCGCGCACATTTCACGTCGGACCAATTCCTACGCTATATGGATGTGGCCGAGTCGATCGATGCCACGCGCGATGTGGGCCACATCAGAACGCCGACTCTAGTGATTGATGATCGCAGCGCGAGCTTGGATCAGGCAGGGCGCGGCGTACCCCTCCAACAGTTCGCGCGACACCTCGCAGCTGGAATCCCCGGGGCGCAACTGGCTGTCATCAAGCCGGGGGATGCGTCTGTTACACAGGTGGTTGAGCGCTTCCTGTCAGGCAGAATCGATGCTGCCGAGACGCGGCTCGAGGCGTCCACACCCTCCGGCACCGCCGTCATCCTCTTCGCCGACATCGTTGACTCCACCGCCCTCACCGAACGCCTCGGCGACACCGCCTTCCGCGACAAAGCCCGCGACCTCGACACCGCCCTCCGCGCCATCATCCGCGAGCACTCCGGCACCGCGATCGACGGCAAGCTCCTCGGCGACGGCGTCCTCGCCGTCTTCAGCAGCGCGCGCCAAGCAATCGAAGGCGCGCTGTCCTGCGCCCGTGCCGGCAACGACGGCGGTCTCCCCCTCCACCTCGGCCTCCACGCCGGCGACGTGATCCGCGAAGACGACAACGTCTTCGGCGGTGCTGTCAACATCGCGGCGCGGATCAGCGGACTCTCCGCGCCGGGCGAAGTGCTCGTGTCGGACACGGTGCGGTCGCTGGCGCGCACGTCCGCCG
>JANLRX010000034.1:0-3767 GCA_031362025.1 Chloroflexota bacterium | reverse complement strand
TCGGCGGTGCCGTCGCCGTCGCCGTCCTGCTCGGCGAGCGTGAAGTCAGGGAGGATCGGGACGAAGTCGCCCACGTCGCCCTGCGCGGTAAGCTGCCCGGTCCGCTGTGGGGCATAGGAGAGGTCCTCCCACTTTCCATAGCTGTCGGGCGGACGTGCCCCGATCAAAGTTGGATTGTTCCGCACCGAGCCGGCAGGAACGCCGAGCGAGTAGCCCAGCAGGTTCATGAACGACCGGCCCCAGAGCTGGCGGACCCCCTGGGAAGGCGGTATCCCCAGCAAGACGTGCTGCGGAAATCCCACCTCCACCGGCGTCCTGCCCCCGCTCTGTGCGACGCGCGCCGGGAACAGGCCGGGTTTAACGCCGCGGAAACACGGCGACCCGTAATCGCCGGTGTCGTTGGTGTAGAGCTGGCAGATCCAGGTGACCGCCAGCGTCACCAGGATGTCGCGACCGCGCGGCTGGGCGAAACCGTGAGGCGAGATGTCGTAATAGGGCAGCGGAGCGAGCCCCAGCCCTGACGCCAGTATTTCCGCGAAGGGCGGCAGCAGGCAGGAGCCGGACGTGTTGTCGTCCACGCTCGAGTGTCCGGACCAGGCATAACGGACCGCCACTCCTTTGGCGGCCATCACCGTCAATCTCCCCCGTTGCTGTGACGTGCCGAATTTGGTCGCCCTTGTCGCGGCCGTACCCTTGTCACAGTTGGGGGTGTGCGTAATCGCTTCGTCGACAAGGATGTGCAGGTTAACGCCTGCGCTGCCGTCTGGGTTTGAGACCGGCGCGTTCCGGAACGTGTTGACCACGTCGAGAAGCCCAGCCATGTCTGGCGCATGATGGCTCGGATCGAATTCAAAGACGCTGTTGGGCACAACTAACTCCGGGCAGTCCCCTAACACGCAGTCCTGCCAGTCCATTTCGACGTAGACGTCCTTGTGTAGCGGGTCTGGCCGCGACACCAGCCCGCAGTTCTGGCCCTCAGGCTGCCGCCGCCGCCCGAAGGCAACCGTGCCACACTCACCCGCGTAGGGCCCGAAGACTTCGTCGCGCTCTGCCTCGGCTGTCCGGTTGCCATCCAGGTCGAACCCTGCGCCCGCTACGTTCTCTTCCACCTCCCACGAGTCGAGCAGGCCGTCGCCATCGGTGTCCGGGCACAGCGGGTTCGTGCCGATGCCCTCCTCGACGCCGTTCGGGATTTGGTCACCATCTTCGTCTCCATCCATTGGGAACAATGGAATGGAACCGATGGCAGCGGCGTTGGGGCAGAATTCCAGGTCCCACTCGAACTTCAGGAATTCCTGCTGGTACCCGTCGTCGTTGAAAGAGGCGTAGCAGCTGCCGATAATTTGCTTTGCGTCGCGGGCGACTTTGATCGGCTGATCGCACATTGGGACTGCGGTGCTCGCCGCTGGAAATACGGGGGTCGCGGTATTGATCTTGTCGGGCGCTGGAATGTTCAAGAATTCTATTACGTCTTGAGTGAAGCCTCCGTCGCAATCAATCGTGGCTTGCGCGGAGACCATCCCGCCGCCGAAGAAGTAGTAGTTCTGGTCGTCGCCGGGGACCTCCGCCAGGACGAGTATCTGGTCCTGCTGGAACGGGACACCGGCACCCGCCGGTATCTGTCCGACCGGCGAATCCGTGCACTCCTCGGTCTCATAGCGCCACGTCCAATCGATCGTTCCACCTTCCGGAACGAAGGCCCGGCAGTTGCCACCGCAGCTTGCGCCGGGGTCCTCCTTCCATTCGATGTTCGCGGTGGTGGTCGCATCGTAGTTCTGGATGTATTCGGAGAAGCCGAGATGATAGATGCCTGTGACGGTACCGGTCATCGGCTGGCGCCCGGCGGCAGACGGGCCGGCCTCGCTTGTCGGAGGCGACGCGGTGAAAGCCGGCGATTGTGCGACGAAAATGGAGAGAATAACACCGAGGAAGAGAACGACGACCATCCGGCGGAGCATGCGCCGATTCTGAACCAGTACACGTAGAGAGTCAATGGCCGCCTGCCTTCCGCACTATCTGAGCCCGCTCGGCGCCCCTCACGCCAAACGAACGATCCGCGATCAATCCGCGCCAATCCACGAAGTCCGCTCCAATCGGCGGTCACAATTCGAGGCCGCGCGGTGGCTAGCTACCGCGCCAGCGCGTGCCGCCAGCCGCGTTCGCCGCCACCGTCGTCACCGCGTCGCCCAGCACCGGGCACGGCTGCGTCTGCGAAAGCGCCGCCTGTTGCAGCACCTTCCGCAGCATCGCCTGGTTGTCCCGAGACGTGATCTCGCCGTCGCAGTCCAGGTCGCCCCACTGCTTGTCACCTATTCCGCTAACCGTAACCACGTCGCCTAGGCCGGGGCACGGCTGCGTCTGCGATAGCGGCGCCTGCGCCAGGATCTTCCGTGAAAGCGCCTGGTTATCGCGCGAGGTGATCTCGCCGTCGCAGTCGTTGTCGCCCCAGAGGTGCGGATCGCCCGACGGCCCGCCTGAAACGGTGATTGTGATGCTGTCCGCCAGGTCGTGGCCATCGCTATCCTGCGCCGTCATCGTGATCGTGTGCGAGCCGGGAGCCAGGTCGTACACTGGCAGGCTCGCGCCGGTGCCAAGGCTGCCGTCGCGGCTGGAAGACCACTGGACCGACGCGCCATCCAGGAATCCATCCTCGGCGTCAACGACACCCGCCTGGAGCCAGACGAGGTCGCTTGGATCAAACCCCGAACCGCTACTGGGAGCGGTAATCGCGCCCTGTGGGGCCTGCAACTGTAGGTTGAACGGCTCGGACACCGCGATGCCTGTGTTCACGCCGTCGGAGGCGCGGATGCGCAACAGCAGTCCCGCTCCACCGCCGACCAATGCTGGGTCGACTGTGAGGGCGTTGACGGCGTAGCGGGGCGCTATCGTCGTCCAGGTCGCGCCACTGTCCTTCGATAGCTCCAGCCAGAAGCTGTGCTGAGCGCTATCCCCATCCTCCACGCTCCAGGAGAACACCGGCAACGGTGGCGCGCCCGCTGGTAGCGTGGCGGAGGTTATTCCGGACGTGAGTTGCACCACCGGAGTCGCGCCGCCGAGTACGATCTCGCCCACTTCGTCGGTTCCGCTGAGGACCACGATCTTTGCGGCGCCTGCCTGTATGGGGACCAGCTCTGCGAAACGCCCGACGGTCGCATCGGCGGGTTGCTCCGCGCCCTCGTCTTCGCGACGAACGGTGTCCACGTTGAAGAGGCGCGTGAACAGCACCCCCCCGCCGGTATCGCGGACCTCGATGCTGTAGTCGCCTGTACCCGGCTCATTGCTACCCTCGGTCTCCAGTTGAAACAGCGGGTCGAACTCTGTGCCGCCGGTGACCTTATCGTGCAACCCGGAGACGAGCCAGAAGTCTCCCTGTGCCAGTCCCGCGGTCGCAGCGGCTGCGGTTAACAGGCGGAACTTGTCGATGGTGTTGTTGTACGTGTACGGCGATATCCAGCGCGGCGTGCAGAGGCTCATCACGTCGGCGCTGGTATCGGGTACAGGCTCGTCTTCCGCGACATCGAAGCCGATTTCGCCGACTTCCGGCGAGCTACCGTTCGGCCAGTTCGCGTCGGGCTCCGCTGGTTGACCGTAGCAGCCGCCCGAAGACGGCACCCGCTCCAGTCCCATGTTTAGCCCCAGCAGGTGTGCGATCAGCTCGTGCGCGGTCTCCTGCGGCAGCCCGCCGCCCAGGTCGTCTCGCAGGAGACTTGTGCGGCCCGCCGAGGCGTTCGCCGTGTCGTACGCCAGGCCGCCGGTCGTCCCGGCAT